>JAIPJH010000115.1 GCA_021734245.1 Candidatus Cloacimonadota bacterium
CTCGTCATCAACTCCAGTATCGCTTTGCTTTTCAGAAGTCGAGTCCGAATTGAATAGCCCCGTGATTTATCGCGGGGAAAAAAATAGCAAAAACAAAATGGGCTTTAGCCCAAACGACGTTCAAAACCCAGGTTGTTTAATTTCATTCTTTACTCCTCTGCCTTCGGCATCTATACTTTCCGAAACCTTTTATTTCGATTTCTTCAGAGTTGGTTTCGTAAAGTTGAAACTGAAAAACTTTCCGACAGCAATTTCCAGTATTCTCAAGAGAAGCTGTGGGAAAGAATATTTTATACTGGAGTTCAGTTCCGTCTGGACTTTAGGACACATGTGATGATTTGACTCATCATCAACTCCAGTTTCGCTTTTTTTTTTCAGAAGTCGATTCCGAATTGAATAGCCCCGTGATTTATCGCGGGGGAAAAATAGCAAAAACAAAATGGGCTTTAGCCCAATTGAGGGGTTGAAACCCAAGTTGTTTAATTTCATTCTTTACCCTTCTGCCTTTGGCATCTATACTTTCCGAAACCTTCTATTTCGATTTCTTCAGAGTTGGTTTCGTAAAGTTGAAACTAAAAAAACTTTCCGACAGCAATTTCCAGTATGCTCAAGAGAAGCTGTGGGAAAGAATATTTTATACTGGAGTTCAGTTCCGTCTGGACTTTAGGACACATGTGATGATTTGACTCATCATCAACTCCAGTTTCGCTTTTTTTTTCAGAAGTTGATTCCGAATTGAATAGCCCCGTGCTTCAGCGCGGGGTATAGAGATGAAAAAAGAAAAAGGGCTTTAGCCCAAATGAAGTCCAAAACCCAGGTTGTTTAATTTCATTCTTTACTCCTCTGCCTTCGGCATCTATACTTTCCGAAACCTTCTATTTCGATTTCTTCAGAGTTGGTTTCGTAAAGTTGAAACTGAAAAAACTTTCCGACAGCAATTTCCAGTATTCTCAAGAGAAGCTGTCGGAAAGAATATTTTGTTATTAGACTTTAGATCGAGATCAAAATTATAGCCTTCTCAATGGTTGAGCTTGCGAGACCTTGTGAATGGTTACTTCACTACCAACCATTGAGGAGGTTTTCAACCATCCACAAGGTTAGTTCAATCGTCTTGATTGAACTGCATGTTTCTGCTGATCGTCTTCGATCAATCTTAACCATATTTTTGAGCCGAAAAGGATAAACTCTGGAACTCCACGAGACGTGAAGTCCAACAATACATAAATTTTGATAGCTCGTTTTTTCATCTTTTTGATAAACTGGAATTATCACTTTTATCAAAAAAATAAAATATGAGAACTCACAAGAATGCTATTCATCATTGTATGTTGCTGAAATTTATGAAGTTAAAACAATTTGAAAAGTTTGGCACAAGCTTTGCAAGCTAAAAAGGCTAAAAGGAGGTTATGATGAATAGAGTTTTAAAAGTTATGTTAGTTGTAATTATCTTCAGTTTTTCTGGATTATTTGCCCAGGATGAGGAAGTAAAAGATCTGAATGCCACCATGGAAGAAGTTCAAATGGAGATCGATGCTGCCATGGAAGAAGCAGATCTGGAAAATTTAACAATCACGCTTACCGATTTTGACAGTGATTCTCCCAAAATGGGTGTCTTCCTTTCCAATCTGGATTTTGAAGATATCTACGAAATGCACTATGATTATAATTATGGTGTCTATGTTTCTGGAGTTACCGAAAATGGTCCTGCCCAAAATGCTGGCATCATGAAAGGCGATATTGTTATGGAATTTGATGGTGAAAAGGTAAAATTTGAAAGACACCTTGTAAATCTTATCAAATCTCATAATATCGGCGATGAAGTTAATGTGAAATTTTTCCGTCTGGGAAAGATCTATGAAACAACACTTACATTGAATACACTCCAAAAACGCGACAAAGATGTAATCATTACTAAAAAAGGTGAGAAGAAGAAGCGCCTTCCAGTTGGTGATGGAAGTGGTGGTTGGCTTCCCATCTGGTACATGCCTGATGTTACGGAAATCAATACTTTCCTGGCAGATTTAGATTTCGATGACGAAACATTTTCTGAAGATGGTTTTCTGATCCACGGTGGTGGTGGAATGGGAAATGTAGGAAAAGGCTGGTTTCTTGGAGGAATGGGCGCTGGTTATGAGAAGAAACAAACAACTATGTTTGATTGGACTTGTAATGATACTCTCTTTTTTACAGAACCTGTAAAAAGAACAGCAAAATATAGCATCGGTTACGGAGGTATTACACTGGATAAACGTTATGCACTTTCCCGTAAATTCATTACTTCAATTGGATTTATGATTGGTTGGGGTGGTACTGAATTTGTTGTTAAACAAAGCAAGAGTAATCAAGGTTTAACAAATTTTGATTTTGATAATCCAAGTGCTAATATGAATGAATACTATGATTATAAATCAAAGTTAAAGTTATATTCTGATTATATGCTTTTCCAACCGAGAGTAGCTTTTCACTGGAGAATCCTGGATTGGCTTAGTTTCAGAGCTGAAGCGGCTTACATGGTTAGTTATTCTTCCGAAGGATGGCAAGCTAAAAGAAATGGTGAGAAAATTAAACTATTAAATGCACCAGATACTAACATGGACAGTATAACATTCAGTTTCGGACCCTGGTTCGGATTTTAAATATTGACAAGTTAGCAGAGATAAAATTAGTCTCTGGCAGAATTGGTCTGTCAGAGGCTAATTTATTTAGAGAGGAATATAATGTTTCAGACTTTATCGAATAAAATCATTACTGGAGTGATAACTCTAAGCATGATGCTGCTTTCCAGCTATGAAGGTAACAATGCAAAGTTCGATAATGTATTTGCTTCTTTTGTAGGAAGTCAGATCTTTGTTTCCGCTCAATTGATCGATGCCTTTGAAAATGATTTTGAAGAAGTATTCAAGTCTGGTCAGCGGATTGAGATCTTTTTTAATATAAAGATATTCAGTGAAGATCTTCAGATTCATGATGCTGAATTTCGTCATGCAGTTCTGTTTGACCCATTAGGAAAGTATTATACAGTTTATCTGGAAGAGCAGCAAATGCAGACTACAGCCAGTAATTACGAAGAATTAAAAGAAATTATATCTAATGTGGAATATTCCTATAATAGCGTTAAATATGATGGCGGACATATTCTACTTTCTGCCTATCTTAAGAAAATCAAACTTCAATCCATGCAAAAAGAATACGACATGATGATGCTTTGGAAATTCAAAAAACCAAAAGTAAATACTCCCTGCTTAAAACAGGAATTTGAAACAGATTTTCAATAAAAAGAATTCTCATTATGAAAGTTAAGATCAGTCTTCGAGCACTTGTAATAACTTTATTTCTGGTACTTTATCTAAGTAGCCTTATCTTTATCAATGCTTTTTTTATTCAAAAGCACCGGGAATCCGGTGAAGCTTTTCAATCATTACAATTTGACGAATCATTGTCTCAACTTGCCTTCCAAACCAAAACTGACAGCTTGCAGGCTAAAGAATTGCTAAGAAAATTCAATTCCAGCAGAGCTGCTTCGGAAATGATACGGCACGAAGCTCAGATCTATTCCACAGGATTTTTGTTTGTGCTTATGCTGATCTCAGTTACCACTTTTATCATAGTTTTTTATGTTATCACAAAACCACTGAAAGAGATGCAATCTGCCACTGTTAAGATCCGGAAAGGAGATTTTGGAGTAAAACTGCCGGTTACCGGTTTCAAAGAACTCAAAGATCTCAAGATCTCTTTCAATCGCATGTCGGAAGAATTGGAAACAACTCAGAAGAAACTGATTAGAGCCGAAAAAGAAAGCATTTGGAAAGAACTTTCCCGCATTTTAGCTCATGAGATCAAAAATCCCCTCACACCTATTCAGCTGACTGTGCAAAGACTGGAAGAAAAATTTGAATTTGATAAAAATAAATTTGACTCGATTTTTTCAGAATCCATAAAAATTATCAATCAGGAGATCGAAAATCTGCAGAAGCTGGCTTATTCATTTTCCAGTTTTGCCAAAAACATAGAACCTGATTTTTCCATTTTTAACCTTAAACATGCACTTAAAGAAATTTTGCAATCCTATACACATCGATTTGATATTGAATTCATCTGTCCTGAAAAACTTACGATTGAATTTGATAGAACTCATTTTTATCAGATCATTACAAACATCCTCCAAAATGCCATCGATGCTTCTCCGGAAAATCCTGAAATTGAAATAAAAGTAGCTCAAAACGAAGAAAATTTAGAAATTTCCATAAATGATAATGGTGTAGGAATTTCTGAAGAACATGTAAATAAAATATTTGAACCATATTATACGAAAAAGAAGAAAGGCACCGGGCTTGGACTTGCTTTAGTAAAGAAACTTATTGATATCAACGAAGCCGAAATAGAAGTAAACAGCAAGTTAAATGTTGGTACAGAATTTATTATAACAATCAAGGAAAGAGGAAAAGATGAGAGTATTGATAATTGATGATGAAATGAATATCTGTTTAACTTTAAAAAATATCATGGAAGATGAGAAATATGACTGTGAATATGCCTTGAACAGCAAAAATGGTTTGGAAAAAGTAGATTCATTTCATCCTGATATAATTTTATTGGACGTTAGACTGGACGGAGCAAATGGGATCGATGTATTAAAACAGATAAAGGAAAATAATCCTAATATTATCGTGATAATGATCTCCGGTCATAGCGGCATAAAAGAAGCTGTACAAGCAATGCGCCTTGGAGCTTATGATTTTCTGGAAAAACCTCTCAGCCTTACCAAAATAAAAGTTATCATCAAAAAAGCCCTGGAATACAAAAATATAAAAAAAGACTACAATAGATTGAAAAATGATGTTAGTGAGCAATATAAAATTATCGGAGAAAGTGAACCAATACAGGAAATGCTTTCTATGATACAAAAAGTAGCTCCCAGCGATTCCAAAGTGCTTATCCGTGGTGAAAGCGGTACCGGCAAGGAACTCGTTGCTTACGCTGTGCATCATCTCAGCAATCGTGTTGATAAACCTTTCGTAAAGTTCAATTCGGCTGCCATTCCCAATGAACTGGTGGAAAGCGAACTTTTTGGTTTTGAAAAAGGAGCTTTCACGGGTGCAGTAAAAAGTAAAGATGGAAAAATCGAGCAGGCAGATGGCGGAACTTTGTTCCTGGATGAAATCGGAGATATGAATTTGAATGCACAGGCAAAGATCCTGCGGGTAATTCAGGAAGGTGAATTTGAACGAGTCGGAGGAAATAAAACCCAGAAAATTGATGTAAGAATAATTGCAGCAACTCACAAAAACCTGGAGGAACTTGTGGAAAGCGGCAGTTTTAGAGAGGATCTTTATTATCGCTTAAACGTTATTCCGATAATAACTCCTCCCCTGCGTCATCATCCAGCCGATATTCCTCTTCTCATCAATCATTACGCAAACTATTTTGCCAAAGATCTGAATCTGCCACTTAAAGTTTTTCATCCTGAAACTATTAAGATAATGCAATCCTGGCAATATAAAGGAAACGTGCGGGAATTGAGAAATTATATAGAACGAATATATATTTTAGTTTCCAAACAAAATATCGAACCCGAGGATATTGAATTTCTGGGTCAATTAAAAACCTCCTCAAACTTCTGGAATGAAACAATGAATTATAAAGAAAAGAAAAAAGAATTCGAAACAAAATATCTTTCCACTCAGCTCAAGATGCATGATAATAACGTCTCTCAAACAGCTGCAGATCTAGGTTTGCAGGTAAGTAATCTTTCTCGAAAATTTAAAGAATTAAATATAAAATAGGAGAATCTATGAAATCAAAATGGTTTGCTTTTGGATGTTTAACATCTTTCCTGATAGTAGTTTTGATAATATTTTTATCCCTTTCCGGTTTGAATAAAATAGGTAAAGAATTTACAGGTTCAAAACAGTTTAGCAGAGTAAATGATAATTCCTTCCTGCACATTGCACTCAATGGTTCTATTGTTGCTTACAACGAATATGAAGAAGGATATTTTAACAGTTCAGAAACCAGCGTTCACGACTTAGTAAATAAAATAACTGTAGCAGCAAAAGATGAAAAAATTTCCGGGATACTTCTGGAACCGAATTTCATTTCGGCAGGATATGCAGACTTGCACGAACTTATGAATGCTCTGGAAGCTTTTAGAGCGACTGGCAAGCAAGTTATTACATATCTGGATTTTGCCATGAACAAAGATTATTTTCTGGCTTCTGTGAGCGACAAAATATATTTGAATCCATCAGCTTCAGCAGGAATCGTGTTAACAGGAGTTGGCGGCAACGTTCTTTTTTACAAAGATCTTTTCGATAAAATAGGAATCGATGTAACAGTGCTTTCTGCCGGTAAATACAAAGGAGCCGGCGAAACTTATTCCCGCTCATCATTTTCTAATCCTGTAAAGCAGAACATATCAAAGCTTTACGATTCTATCTACAATTCTGTTCTGGAAAATATTGCACGAAATAGAGAATTGAACAAATCGGAGATCAAGCACATTTTTGAACAACGGGATCAACTTTTCATAAATCACAATGCCGCCTTAGATTACAAGCTGGTAGATGAACTATTTTATCGAGATGATGTTATCAAAAAATACTTTTTGAAGAATAAACTTGTTGATTATAAAAAATATAATGCAACTTTAAATCCTGTTTCCGCTTATAAAATAGCCGTAGTTTATGCCCAGGGCACGATTGCTCCGAATATGAACATTCCATCTGCCAATAATCTTTCTGCTGAGAAATTGAATTCGGTGTTGGAGGATCTGAGATTGGATAATTCTGTAAAAGCAATTGTACTTCGGGTAAACAGCCCGGGTGGAAGTGCACTTATTTCAGAAAATATTACCCAAAAGATCAGTCAGGTAAAAGAGCAGAAACCCGTAATTGTATCGATGGGAAATGTGGCTGCTTCCGGTGGATATTACATTTCATCGCTGGCAGATCATATTTTTGTAGATCCTTTCACTATTACAGGCTCAATCGGCGTGGTTGCGATGTTCCCCAATGTGGAAGGTTTATCGGATAAACTTGGCATTAATAGCGAAGATATCGGTAAGGGAAAATATGTTCATGCTTTCGATTTTTACAAAAAACCTTCCAACAGCGATATTGCTGCGATGAATAAATCTCTGCAGGAAACTTATCTTGAATTCAAAGAGCGTGTTTCTTTTGGCAGATCGATGAGCCTGCAGGAAGTAGAACAAGTTGCTCAAGGTCAGGTTTGGAGCAGCTTTGATGCTGTAGCAAATGGTTTAGCAGATGAGATTGGAATATTAGGAGATGCTATTCGTAAAGCTGCTGAACTTTCTGGAACAGCCAGTTATCAGGTTTCTTACTTTCCCAAGAAGAAAAGCATGCTGCAGGAACTTTTGAAAAAAGGTTTCGATCTGGATGTGGCGACCAAATTACTGGAATCCGAGCTTCCTGAAGAATTCAGAATTAACGAAACAAAAGATTTGCTAATAGGTATAAAAAACCATCCAGTACAAACTTTAATGCCGTTTAGGCTTCAACCCTAATTTCGCTAAATCTTAAAATAAATTTTTAATCAATATAATTCCTCGACGCTTGCGTCGGGGTTTTCCGAAATTTCTCCCCTGTTTGAGGGGAGATGCCGAAGGCAGAGGGGTAAATAATGAAAATTCGATTTTCAGCTTGCTGAAATAAATTTAGTGAAATACACCTTGGCTCTGC
>JAIPJH010000116.1 GCA_021734245.1 Candidatus Cloacimonadota bacterium
ACGATACCCGCCAGGAACAAAATCAAAGCCGCTGCTGCCGAATTGGGGATCATTTTCCAAATCTCCATTACTCCAGAGATCGGCTCTTCCTGCCAGTTTACTTCCTTCGTTTGTCCCTCTATATCCGGTATCATTTGCTTCTGTTTCACTCATGCCAAGTTCCATTTCCAGGATCATTATTTCTGCATCACCTGGTACATGCCAGCCATCTGCGAAACCTCTATCATCACTTGCTGCATACCAGTTATAAAGGTAACCGTAATTATCTACATTACCTTCATCGTTATTATAAGCGCAGTATGCTCCACTTGATGTGCTTGTCCAGTCATTATCACTTGTAAGATGATCTATGGCATCTCCATTCCAATAACGGGTGGTTTTTAAATTAGTTGTTGTCCACCATTGATCTCCTATCTGAACTACTTCATAAACATTTCCATCATAATCAACGCAGAGTATCTGCATTGTAATGCTCTGAGTTGCTGTATTTCCCTGTGGTAATTCTGCATTATAGGCATAGATCATATATTCATAAGTTTCTTCTTCAGTTAAGCCTGTATCTTCAAAGCTGGTAATATTTATACCAAGTTGAGCTATCTCATTCCACGAGCCGCCTGCCAGTCTTCTTTCCAGCTTAAATCCTTCTTCATCACTGAATCCATTGTAACTCCAAGTTAAACTGCAAGATGTTAATGAACTTTGTTCTACGTTAAAATCAGTCGGGGCGGGAAAGGTCATATTGATCTCACCTGTTATTGATGTAGAGCTATTTTCACCAGAATAGCCGTAAACTCGATACTGATATGTGGAATTAGCATTTAAGCCTGTCTCGGTTAAACTGGTAGCATTTTCTCCCAAAGTCTGATATGGTACTACCCAGTTCTCTGAGTCCTTCTTGCGATCTATTTTAAAACCCTCTTCGCCTGTACTGTTATCATTCCAGCTTAGTTCACAGGAAGTTATAGAAGTGCCGTTTATATCCAAATCAGTCGGGGCGGGAAAGACAACACCTGGATCTATTAAATTGTTGAATTCGTGTTTATCACAAGAAATCATAAGTAAGATCACTATTATCATTATTAATGTAAAAATTCTCATTTGATCCCCCTATTTCTCTATCTTACCGTTATAAACAACCGATTTTATCCAACTGAAAACAGCGTAAACTGCAGCACCGGAAGCTGCGTAATAACAGTAATTTCTATAGTTTTCATAATCTTCAGTTTTTTGTTTGTAATTAAGAGCAGAAGAAGATGTGGCAGCATTTTCATAATCATCAAAATGGCTATTAGATTGCATATTGCAGTAAACACCACCACCAGCCATAAGAGCTGTGGCAGCCATACCGATCCAGCCTTGAGTACGCCATTTATTTCGTTTGGCAAGAAGCGAACCAGAGTAGGTGTCCAGTTCAAAAGTAAGTGTTTTTGTGTCTCCTTCTTCTAATGACACATTCTTGGTTAATTCCAGGTATTTGGGATGTTTAAGAGAGATTTCATAATCACCATAAAGCAGTTCCAGAACTGAAGGAGTTTTCTTTTCCGATTTTTTATCATCTACAAATATTTCTGCACCTCTTATCTTTTGGTCTGGCTCTCGTTTATCTACTGCAAAAACAGAGACACTACCCAGTCTTGGAATGGGCTGTAGAGTTACGTCTGTTGTTTCACCAATGTTCACGAAAACAGTTTTCTCATCTGGTATGTGTTTTTCTCTTTCTGCTTTAATTGAATATTTTCCTGCTTTTAAGTTTCTTTTAACTTCATTTGAGCTGTAGATTTCGTTGTTAACGTAAATATTACAATCCTGTGCTTTTACCCACAGGGTTCCAAAATCTTTAGTTAAGATCAGAAGTTCTTTCTTATCATATTCCGGTGTAATGGTTACAGTTTTGGAGCTGCCGCTCCAGAGTTCTTTCTCAATTCTTATTTCGTAGGTTCCCGCAACTCTCATTTCATCTAAATAAGGTGTGGTTCCAACATCTTCGCCATCAATAAAAACGGTAGCTCCCTGCTCTGGGGCAGAATCAATTTCCAATCCGGCAAAATTTGGTTTAAGTTCAACATTGAAGGTTGGTTCATCACCATCGTTAATAACAAAAGTTTCCTGATGTGTTTTGTATTTATTATAAGTAATACGAAAAATGTGATCTCCACTGGGTATTTTTTCTTTACTGAGTGGTGTTTTTCCAATGAGTTTCTCATCCAGATAGACATCGGCATTGGTTGGATTACTGGTAACTTGCCAATAGCCGAATTTTGGCTTTAGTTTTATCGTGGGTATATCCAAAGTCTGTCCGGCTTCCAGAGAAAAAGTTTTTGAAGTAGTGTGATAAAGCTCTTTTCGTAGGGTAAGAGTATATTCTCCGGCATAATGATTGCCCTGATAAGAACCGCTGGTTGAGCCTACTTTCTGTCCGTTCAACTCAACATCAGCTCCTTCCGGATCAGATTGGATGATGACAATTCCAGGAGAAGAAAATCTTACGTTACTGGAACCTTCTTCCATTGTGATCTCTATAAGATCATTGTCCTGTAGAACAACTTCCTGCTCTACAGTTTTATATCCTTCTTTTTCAAACTTGAAATTGTGAGTTCCCCTTGAGATGCTGAATTGAGCAATGGTTGAAGGCGTTTTGATGGGGGCTTGATTATCTCTGGTGATATATACACCTTCTACATTGATGTTGAAAGTAAGATCAACCACGTTATCTACTTCTTCAGCTCCGTAGCCTTTACCCATAAGCGTCATGGAATAAACGGTATTCTCTTTTAAATTAACTGGAATTTCGTAATTCTTCCGGGCAAATCCGGTTTTGTTAAAGTAGAGTCTTTTATCGCCAGCCGAAAGGTAAACCCAGACTTCACCAATTTTGTTCACAACAGCAACGGGAGTTCTGTTAGATTCAATTTCATCAAATGGTATGAGATCTGTGCTAATCTTAATGAGAGCACAAGGGTTGCCACTCATATCAGTTTTAGGTGATTGCCGCAGGGTTAGATCTCCCATTTCTTCCATTAATGGTTTTGTGATAACCATTTCTGCTGAAAACAGAACAGAAGAGATAAAAAGAAAAAATAATATCAATTTTAATTTCATAGATTATTCTCCAATAATATTTTTACAGATCTCTTATTTGGTGAGGAATAAGTTAAAACTCAATTACCGTTCCGGTTCTTAATATTTCATCAACAAAAGGTGTATGGTTTTTTATATCGCTTGAAGCAAATGGGTGTGGTTCTATTCGGAGATCTATTTTTCTTCTGAGTTTCATTAATTCGATCTGTGTTTCAATAGCATCTTCCAGCTTTTCAAAGAAAATAGCAATATCTATGTCACTTTCCTCTTTGGGGTTTCCATTTGCATAAGAACCAAATAGATAGGCATTGGTTAAGTTGTAATTCTGAGATTTAATGTATTTTAAAAATCTCTTTGCTAAAGCTAAAGCTGTTGCTTTATCCATTTTCTGATCTCCTCAATTTGTTGAATCCACTTTTCAGCGTATTCTTTTGTACATTTACGATAAAATTGTTGTTTATAATCATCATAACGAGCTCTAATGTTAAAAGTTGTAATAGTATCAAGCGTATCAAGCATTTCTTCAGAAAAATCAAGATCAATCTTTACAGCTAATCTGGAAAGATTGTGAATGAAGGGAGGATTGGCTTTATTTAGCTTAACAAACAGCGCTTTTAAAAGCTTTTCTATTACCAGGTGTCCTATGAAAAGTGCCCAGGAGTAATCTCCTTTTTCATATAAATGCTGCATAGCGACTGCATCTTTTTCTGAAGCTTCTATCCAAAATTTTATAATCTCAGTAAAATTCATTTATTCCCCGCAAAATCATTGATTAGGTAAATAAAAATCATCTAAACCATAAATGGAGCCATCAGCATTCTTTTCAGGTTGCCAGGTTCTAACGTAGATCTTCGGCTCATCCTGTTTTGTTAAATCGAACATCAAAAACAGGTAGCCTTCATCTGAATATCGTTGACTGTAGTAGTACTGGTGAATCTGTATTCCGAAAACTTTAGTTGTATCGCTATTCACTCGAGTCACTTTGTTGTCTTCGAAATGAAGATTTACATATTCATTACCCTCAAATACTGTTTTCAAATTACGGATATATTGCTGTTTTGAATATCTTACCGGCTGCCAGTTTCTACCCAGTTTTTTATACATATCATCAATGTTTTTATCATCTTCTTTCAGCATTTGTCCTACGATGATTAACGCATTGTCATCAAATATTTTTTCTATGAATTCAATATTCTCTGTACAGTATGCTGTTTTGTATTCTTCAATAAAATTTGCAATCAGGAATTTTTCTTCATCAGAAGCAACAACTTTGCCCAGGATATCGTCTTTTGCTTTATCTGATAAAGCAAAATTAACTTTTTCGATTTTGTCATCTTCATTAATTACAAAAACCAATTGCTCGTTGAATCTTCTTCCACTATTTGGGAAATCAAACTGTACCGGAAAACCTCGAATATAGGTTCTTCCATTTATTTTATCTGCATATAACTCTGGGCTGTCATCCAATATTTTTGCGTTTCCATAGATAATGATATCTTCAAAACTGCTTGATCCAGACTGAGTTAGGTTGTTAAGAACACAATCCATCTTTTTTGTTTTAATTGATTCGATAATATTGCTGGTAAGAGGGATGTATTTATCAACAGGAATTCCATAATCTACTGCTTTTATTTCGATTCTATCTGGTTCAGTTTCAACTATAGAAATCTCTTTTAATGGTATTTCGAATCTTGATTCTCTGAAAGCTGGACAGAGCATATCTTCCAGTACTTTTCTAAGATCAGCATTATGATTAGCTTTGAAAAGATCATTATACAATACGTTAATCTTCAGAATATCAGGAATTTCATCAAGATTACCCATAAATTCAAATAAAGCTTTTCCCTGAGAAACACCAACCGGAACCGACCAATCAGAACCCAGGTAATATTTTAGATCAAGATTTCGCACAGGTTGATTTTGAAAAAAAGCTGAAATATTTATCAATGTTAGATCATAATCAGGATCATACCACTTGTTTTCGATTTTCAAATCGATCAGACTATAAATACGCCTAATTCTATCTGGTAAGAATGTTACTAACGATTCTTCTTGAAAATTGAATGTCTCAGTTATTTTATCCCAATCTGGATGAGTTCTAAGAAGCACTAAAGACCAATAATAGTTCATCAAAGCATCACCGATTCTTAGTTCCTGTTCAGCATCATTTCCACGTCTGGCGTAATCTTTAATCAGCTTTTCTCGTTTAAAAAATATCTTGTTCTTTTCTTCTTTTTTAATGTATCGATAGACAATATATCTTCCATCCTCTTCAAAAATGCTTCTTTCTGCAGCATCTAAACGGGCAGAGGAATATGTATCAATTGCGGAAGAACAATATTCGCTAACTGTACCATTTTCTTCGGTAAGTATATCTTTGAATGATGCTTCTACTTGTATAGTAATTTGAGAAAGTAGATCTTTAATGGCAAGCTGATCAGATTTAGTTTCGGATGGGCTTTTGCCTATTCCAACTATCCAGTTTACATCGTTTCGCATTGCTTCTATCTCTGATCTTGAGTATGCTGTTAAACTTGCTGAGAAAAGGATCAAAATTAAAAAATAAATTACAATTTTTCTGTTTACCACATTTTCTCCCAATTAATTTATTTAGTTAATGTTGCTTAATTCAATAAGTAGAATCCGTCAATAACATTCTATGGTAACTCATCATAACTCGATTTGCTTTATACTATTACATATTCTTAATACCCCCATGAGAAGAAATAAATTTATTGATTGGGACAGAGTTAAATTCTTTAACAAAAAAGAATTTAACTGTAGATGCTGCGAAACAAGCAACATCTCAGCTAATCTGGTTTTGAAGCTGGATTTAGCAAGAGAACTGGCTGAAACTCCCTTTGTAATCACCAGCGGATATCGCTGTCCCAAGCACAACCAAGAAGTGGGTGGTGTTAAGAACTCTGCTCATGTTCAAGGTCTGGCAGTGGATATTGCTGTGCCTGATAACGTAGCACGTCTAAATATCCTTCGAGGTCTAATCATAGCAGGTTTCCGTAGAATCGGCATTGGCAAAGATTTTATCCATGCAGATATAGATAAATCAAAACCTAACAATCTCTGGTTATACGAGGTTTGATTATGCTTCCTATCGATACATCAACAGCAATCTCAATCCTTAACCTGAACGCAGATGACAGGATCATTGCAACCTTTGATCAGCATGCTCAGAAAGTAGTTTTACTGCTTAAGAGAATTACAGATGAAGATATCTGGAATGATCTGCAGGCTGATCTTGCTGATGAAGATACACAAAACTCCTTCAAGTTTGCTTATAGTTACTATTTATTGGTTTCTGCTGTTGAGTTTCTGAACCTTAAAACTCTGGGTGAAGGCATTATCAAATCCACTGGAATTGATCAGCAATCCACAGAGCTTCTCACCGGAAGCGAGATCAAATCATTCAAGAAGAATCTGGAAATCCAAGCTTTAGAGCTTATCTCAGAATATCTCAATGAAGCAGGTTTTGATCGATTGAAAGAGCTTAAAACCGGAAAATCCAAAATCAACCAAACCGGAATCAAGATAGCAGTAATATGACTGACATCGATAAAGAAATCCTCCGAGCAATCTTCAAAGCAATCGAAAGCAGACTGCACCGCATTGGCAGTGTAATCGAAGGAGAAGCTCGCAGACTAATTCTCCAGCAGGATATCAAAGACAAAGGTGATTTCCTGCAGAATACCGGATATGCAGTGCAATTCAACAATGCATCTATCGATCTGGTGGTTGGATCTAATGTTCCTCATGAGCAGTATGTCTTAGGTGGAAAGGTTCCTTCCTGGACTCCTATTGAACCACTCAAAGCATGGGTAGAACGCAAAGGTTTGTCATGGGTAGATAAGAAAACCGGAAAGCAGCTTTCAATAGAGCAGATAGCCTATATGATCCAATCTAAGATCAAACGAGAAGGCATTCCTGAACGCAACGTTTTTGCAGAAGTGATCAAGAATAAACAGCAATGGATCTATAGCCAGTTAGATAGCATCGAGGTAGTACTATGACCTTCCCTGAGAAAAGACAGAAGATCATTACTGCTCTGGAAAGCTCTGGAGTTTTAACAAAAAATATCTCTTTCAAGAAAGACAATATCCCCAGAGATTTTCCTGCTGCTATCGTCACTCTCAATGGCGAGAAAGGCATTAAACCTACTTCAAAAAGATTCTGTGAGTTTGAATATGATATCGCTGTTTTTCTGATTGTTGATGTAAATAACTCAAAAGACCCAGATGCTGATATTCTGGATTTAGCAAATACCTTTAAATCACAATATCGAACTATTCTCGGTAGTGATATTCCTAAGATCGATTACTATCCGGCACGAGCAGATTCCGGCAGAAAAGTCCGCATTGCCAAAGTTTATACGGTGGCAGAATGAGAGTTCAGAAGATTGGCGGATACCAGATCGGGATAGTAGATACAGCAGAATTACTATCCAAAAACTATGCTGCCAAAGCTGTAAATCTGGATTCTCTTAAATGGATTGGGAAGCAAAGAAT
>JAIPJH010000117.1 GCA_021734245.1 Candidatus Cloacimonadota bacterium
TTTGATATTGCAAGAATCATAGCTGAGAAAAAACCAAAAGCGTCTTTACTAGAAAATGTAAAGAATTTGATGTCACATGATAAAGGAAATACATTCAGGGTCATTCGTGAAACACTGGAAAATGAATTAAAATATGAAATTCACACAAAAGTAATTGATGGGAAGCATTTTGTCCCACAACATAGGGAAAGAATCATTATTGTTGGTTTTAAAGATGAGACAGATTTCACATGGGAAGATCTTGATCTACCCCCAAAAGGTACCAAGACCTTGAAAACAATTCTTCACCCCCAGAATGGCACAGAGAAATCGGAAGAACCCTATACTCTTGGGGAAATAGGACTCGTCAACCCCAAATATACTTTATCAAAAAAGCTATGGGATTATTTGCAGGCTTATGCGGAGAAACACAAAAATGCCGGAAATGGATTTGGCTATGGTCTGGTCACAGAAAATGCAACTGCCCGTACCCTATCTGCAAGATACTATAAGGATGGAGCAGAAATTCTTGTTTCACAAGGGGATGATAAATGTCCTAGAAGATTAACTCCAAGAGAATGTGCAAGACTGATGGGTTTTCCACCTGATTTTAAAATCCCTGTTAGTGATAATCAAGCATATAAACAATTTGGAAACAGTGTGGTTGTCCCTGTAATCTTTGAGGTGGCAAGGATTATGCTTCCTCATGTTTTAAAGAATAAGACTAATCCCAATATTAAAAAAAAAGTCATAAAACCCAAAGCATCCAGTGATGCTATCAGAAGAACTATGCAATCCAATCGGGGTAAGAACACCAAACCTGAATTACTTTTGAGAAAAGCTTTATTTAAACATGGATTAAAAGGATATCGAATCCATTATAAAAAACTACCAGGGAAACCTGACATTTGTTTTACCAAATATAAGATCGCTATATTTATTAATGGTTGCTTTTGGCATAGGTGTCCTATTTGTAAGCCCAATATTCCAAAACATAATTCAGAATTTTGGGAGGACAAATTTAATCAAACAATATTACGAGATAAAAAGATCAATAAGCAATTAACCACGCTGGGATGGAAAGTACTTGTTATATGGGAATGTGAAATTAAAAAAAATATAGATCATCAAGTGGAAAAAATCAGAAATACCATATAAAAAATGTGATAAATTGTTTTTTTTATTTTATACCCGTGTTAGAATATTTCATAGTAAATATAGGGTGATGGATACATAAAACTATTAAGGAGTAATTATTTCAGACTAATAAACCGTTGTCTGTTTTATTTAAATAATGGAGTCTCAAACCGATATAACAGAATGGAGAGTTAATGAAAATCAGATTGTATTTACTCATAACAATAAGATTTTACAAATCAGTTCAAAACTCATAACTAGAATAGAATTTAAAGGGATTCAAGAATTCGAAGGGATTCCAGTACACAAAAAACCATCAACGGATCTACCTCAATTAAAAATCAATAGATTTCCTTTGACTATAAAACTCAAACTGTATATGCCATCAAAACCAAATCAAAAGCCATACTTAATAATAATGTTATATAATCAATCAATTTACCATGAATATGACCAATTTTTTAACAGCGATCAGATAATTTTGTCAGCTCAATGGTTCCCCCTAATACCAGAAGAAACCAGTGAACTCATTACTCTTATGAGGCAATGTGATATAGAAAAACTTGGACAAATTTCAATTAAGCAAGCCTTGGATTTGATTAAAATTTACTCTGAGAATATTGAAATTGATTATTTAGACCCTTTAAGTAAAACAAATGATTCACTATCAACACCTTTTTCCGTTTACTCAGATGCATTAGCAACTGCTGGATTTAAAGCCATACTTTACCCATATCAAGAAATTGGAGTAACCTGGCTAATTAACATGGCCAATGAAGGACTGGGATGTATATTGGCAGATGAAATGGGGTTGGGGAAAACTTTACAGGTAATAGCTTCTCTAACATTCCACAAACAATCTTGGGGTGGCATATCTTTAATAATTGCACCAGCTACTTTATTAGAAAACTGGAAAAGAGAATTTAAAAAATTTTCCACTAATATAACTGTCCTTATTCATCAAGGATCTCAAAGAACCGGCTTTCCAAAAAAACTAAAAAAATATGATGTTATAATAACTTCATATGATACTGCAGTTAGAGATCAATCAATGCTGGGAATGCTTAATTGGAAATACATTATCCTTGATGAGGCTCAAGCAATAAAAAACTCATATACCAGTAGATCAAAAGCAGTTAAATCATTGAAGAAAAAAATTGGAATAGCCGTCTCAGGAACTCCTATTGAGAATAGAATTCATGATTTATGGTCTATAATGAATTTTACTTGTCCAGAGATTCTTGGATCAAAAGCTGAATTCGAGTCTAAATATGAGAATGATGTAGCAAGTGCAACAATTTTAGAAAAGATCGTTTCTCCTCTCATTCTCAGAAGAGAGGTTGCTTCAGTTGCGAAAGATCTACCAAAGAAAATTATAATTCCACAACCTGTCGATATTGATGATTATGAAATGATTGAATATGAACATCTCAGACAAGAAGTTAAAAAATATTATGGGACATCTGCAACACTTGTATCACTGATAAAACTTCGCCAATTCTGTACACATCCAGCCGTTTTAAAAGGCTCTGAAGAAACACCAATTTTAAAGCACTCTAAATACAGAAGATTAATTGAAATTCTTGAAGAAATTGTTAGTAATCAAGAAAAAGTGATTATTTTTACTTCCTATTCAAAAATGATTGATTTAATTGTAACTGACATACCTGAAAGAATTAATATTCCATGTTTATATATTGATGGAAGAACATCCATAATTGATAGACAAACTATTGTTGATAGTTTTTCACAAATTGAGGGATCAGGAGTGTTGGTTCTAAACCCAAGAGCTGCTGGTACAGGGTTAAATATTACAGCTGCAAATCATGTTATTCATTACAATTTGGAATGGAATCCCGCTATAGAAGACCAAGCTACAGCTAGAGCTTATAGAAGAGGGCAAGAACTTCCGGTTACTGTACATAGATTGTTTTATCCAAATACTGTTGAGGAAATTATAAATCAGAGATTGGAAAGAAAACGCTTAGTAGCCGAAGCTGCAATAGTTGGAACTGAATCAGCAGAAATCGAAGCAGCAGATATATTTAAATCTCTAGAGATAAGTCCAATAAAATTGGAGAGTAAAAATGAAAGATAAGCCAGTCAGAATTGAGAAAAACCTTAGTTATAATGATACTGGAGAGAATGGTAGTCATCAGGCAGGTATGTTAATTCCAAAGCAAAATAGAATTTATTCATTTTTCCCTCAACTTAGCACCAATCAGAAAAACCCACGTTGTAAACTTTTTATTACTGATAATTTGGGAAGATCTTGGACTTTTTCTTTTATTTACTATAACAATAAATTCTTTGGAGGAACAAGGAATGAATATCGGTTGACCGGTATGACAAAATACATTAGATCAAATAACTTATCAGCTGGTGATAAGATTATTTTAAGTATAGATCATAGAGGATTCTATAGTATTGATCACGAATTTAAAACCAACTTATCTGTTGATGGAGTATTAAAATTAAGTAATAAATGGAAAATCGTAAATATCTAAGGAGACTAAAATGAAGCCGACAAAACAAACCCTTCCCCCTAATCCAGCCCGATTGATTGAGGGATTAAGAGATACTGGTTATAACTTTAATACAGCATTATCTGATATTGTTGATAATTCAATAGATGCAGGAGCTTCATTGATAAATATAAATATTAATATGGATACTGATGGGGATATTTTAGTTTCAGTAGCTGATAATGGATGTGGTATGGATATGGAAGCCCTCTTGGAAGGTATGACATATGGAGCAACTGGAAATCCAGATCCAAAAAGATTGGGGAAATTTGGCTTGGGATTAAAGACTGCATCAACGGCATTTTGTAGATCTGTTTCAGTAATTACCAGAAACAATTTAGGTATGGAATTAATCAAGGCTACTTGGGACTTGGATCATGTTGTTAATTCAGCTGAATGGGAGTTGCTTCTCAGAGATCCAGAGGAGTATGAAATTGAACTATTTAATGAAACAAGTAAAGACTCCTCTGGGACACTGGTCATTTGGGATAGAACAGATAGAATAATGCGTTCATATTCTGAACCAGCAGGGACATATGCTAGGAAAGCTCTTCAAAAAATTATCAAGTCTTTTCAAGACCATGCTGCAATGATTTACCAAAGGTTTTTAGATAGTTCCGATAACAGGGCTCAAGACATTGAAATTCTTCTAAATGGAGAACCAATAGAACCATGGGATCCCTTTTGCAAAAAAGAACCTAAAACAGAGCTTGTAGCTGAAGAAACTCTTCCTGTTGAACTCGGAAGCGGGGAATCAACACATTTTGAAGTAAGGGCATATATT
The DNA here is from genome assembly GCA_021734245.1 of Candidatus Cloacimonadota bacterium. NCBI lineage: Bacteria > Pseudomonadati > Candidatus Cloacimonadota > Candidatus Cloacimonadota bacterium. Next base: position 4,426 of record JAIPJH010000117.1, read on the forward strand.
CTTCCCAGAAGAGATAATTTCTCATCGAATGAAGAAGCAAAGAAAGCAAGACTGTCAAATGAGATGCAAGGGGTCTATGTCTATAGGGAAAATCGACTTATACATCCAGCAGATTGGATGGGGATGTTCTCACAAGAACCGCACCTGTCTCTATTGAGGGTTGAATTTTCATTTGGACACAAGGCTGATTCAGCTTTCCAGGTAGATATAAAAAAATCAAGGATAATCCTTGATGAAAATCTATATAAATGGCTATTAAATAAATTTATTCCAGCACCAAGAAATGCTGCCAACGAACGTTATAGAAAAGGTATAAAAAAGCAGATTTCAGAGGGTTCTAAAGGTGCTCACTCCAGTTCGAATAAATCAATCTCGGGCCAAGAAGAAGATTTGAAAGGATCCAATATAAAAATAATTGACAAGGCTACCGGAAAGGTCTCAGTAACAAATAAAACTGGTACGGTTACTTTAAACATCGGCATCGATGAACCCACAGATCCTGAAGAAATCTGTGTTGTTACAAAGGATGAATTGGATGATGGATTATTATGGGAACCAGCTATTGTTAATGGACACCATGCTGTCAGAATAAACGTTGGTCATCCATATTATCACAAAGTTTATGTCCCAAACCTTAGCTCAGAGGTGATTGTTCAAGGTTTGGATTCCTTACTCTGGGCACTTATTGAAGCAGAACTTGGTACGATAAACGAAAAGACTCTTCAGTACTTCGAAGAATTAAGGTTTGAGGTTTCTAGGTTACTAAGAAAGATGGTTGAGGGCTTGCCAGAACCAGAGGTTGAAGGAGAATGATGGAATTTCCTTCTATTATCTCTAAACAATTATCTGAACAATTTGGTTTATTGATAAATTGTAACATTAAAAAAGACAATATACTTATAATAACTCCTGCAGATTTGCCAAAAATCAAATCTTTTAGTATAAAAATTGAATTAGGCTGGAGATCATTAAACTTCAAGTTTCAATTAGGGAATTATGCAAAATCTTTTATTAAGGCTATGCATGAGAGTATTAAATCAGAGAAAGAATCTTTTTTAATATTTACAGAAAAGATTATAGCAAATTCTACTATGGCTCATAGTACTATAAAATTTGACGATCTTGAATATGATTTAAGAAATATGGATTCATGGCCAACAAATTGGGAAACCATTATCATCAGTTTAAAAGTAGTTGGGATACTGGTTGAACAAAATGGTATTTTTAATTTTAATGAGATATTCCCATATATACAAAGTTTCTTTGGCATGGTCTTCTCTTTACTTCCCGTAGAAAATACAAAGCAAGATATTGGGGAAGGAGAAGTAGAAGGTGATATTCAATACTCCTACAATAGAAAATATGAAAGAAGTAGAGTTAATCGAGCAGCTTGTTTGCAGGTACATGGTACAAAATGTGGCATTTGTGGTTTTGATTTTGGTAAAGTATATAAATCTATTGGGGAAGGATTCATTGAGGTTCACCATATAGTTCCATTATCAGAAATGTGTGATAGTTATAGTATAAACCCAAGAACAGATCTAATCCCTGTATGTCCGAATTGTCACTCAATGCTTCATCGACGAAAACCGGCTTTTACTCCTGAGGAAATTAAAAAACTTATCAAAAACTAGCATAACTAAATATCAATACATTATCTATAAGAAAAAATTAATAAAACAACTAAATGCGTTTTTAAATTTGTTTTATTATTTTACTTGAAATACCAAACAGCAGTAAACTACTGCATCATCGTCCTTTTTTCAATCACTTCCCATGCCGGTTGTAGTTGTTTGAAAAGGTCCTCTGGGGTTCGATGGTCATACTCTTTTCTGAAACTCTTATGAGCCATCAATTCCAATAGCACCTTCTCTTCAACTTTTCCTGCAAGTGCAGTTTCAAAAGCGTGTCGCAGACAATACTGAGTTCTGCCATTCAGTTTAACTTCAGTCCTTCGTAAGGATAATTTGAGATGTTTGTTTGCAGTTTCCGGGATCAATGGACGCCCTTCTAATAAAAACAACAGCCCGTCTCTGTCTTTTATATCTTGTTCTTCGATGAGCTTATTCAACTGCTCTATTGTTTGGTTTGTTAGCAGACCGACTTTGTAGTTTTTCCCTTTGCCGGTAGTTTTTATTCTCTTTATTACTTTTCGAGTTGCATGATGAATACTCTGCTCTGTATAAATCCCTTTGTATTGAGGATTGTATGAACCAAGCGTTAATCCAGCAACTTCCCCTGGCCTGAATCCCGTGTCCCGCATAATAAGAAAATAAACAGCCCACATACGTGACTGCCAGATTCTCAGCAACTCTTCTTCATTTTTTGGAAACATTTGAAATAGTTCTAATTCTGAAAATGTCTTTCTTGACTCACCTTCTACATTGATAAGCTGCACTTCCCTTGCTGGATTATTTGTTATGTATCCCTGTCGCTTTGCTTCCTGAAATACCATGCGCATGCATTCTAGAATCTTATTTTTTGAATCATCTGCAAGGTCCTTAGCGGGATTTCGATAGCTTTTCAATGTGAGAAGCCAGTCTTCTATCATAACATCACTGATAGATTCCATGAGGTACTGACCAAATTGAGGAAAAATATAGTTATTCAGTCTGCCTTGATGCCTGTAATAATAATCATCAAAATATCTCCGGTTCCTTTTCTCATTCCGAAGTCTAAAATTGTGCGGATCTTTCGAGGTAAAGAATTCTGAGGCAAATTCATTAAGCGTAATCTTTTGTTTAATTGACTTGCGTTTTAAATCTTTCTGCATTTTATTCTCTGCCCAGAGTACAGCATGTTTCATATCATGCGTTCCAGTAGAGAACCATTTTCCTGGGAGGTGTGCAAATGTTACTTGTATTACTCTGCCTTTCGGATGTCTAAAACGATATTTACTCTTCATAATATAAGTATATTATCAGTTGAAAATCTTGTAAATAGGCGTTTTGGTAACACTTTTGGTAACATATAGAGCTGTGAAAAAATATAACTCCCTTCCTTGAAAGGAGTTATATAAAATAATTATTGCCGGAGACCGGACTTGAACCGGTACAGGCATACTATGCCCGGGGGATTTTAAGTCCCCTGTGTCTGCCAATTCCACCACTCCGGCACTTCGTGAAATAATATCCAACTCTTCGAACTTGGTCAACTCCCGGAAAG
>JAIPJH010000118.1 GCA_021734245.1 Candidatus Cloacimonadota bacterium
GAACAGGTAGCGGCTCCGGCTGAAAACCTCCGGAGCCTTGCCGGTAAGTCTGTTCTTGGACAATGCCTGAAAAAATCCATTAACGTAACTGCTTGCAAAGCAGGCTGTTAATAACACATATGGTCAGTTGATACTATTTCAAAAGTAACATTTTCTTCGAAATTACCTGATCAGTAGCAATAAGTTTGTAGAAGTACAAACCGGAACTGACTGATTTGCCAGAATCATCTTTACCGTCCCAGGTTATTGAGTGATTTCCTGCAGTAAATTGACCTTGAACAAGATTGCGAACTAATTGACCTTTCATGTTGTAAATTTCCAATTCAATTTCTTGTTCAATGGATAGTGAGAACAGGATATTAGTTACAGGATTAAATGGATTAGGATAGTTGCCGATCAACTTGGCTGTATTATCGGGGGTTTCATTTTGTCCGTTTTCAAAGCTGTCGAATTTTATTACAGAGTTACTTCGCTGACCAGAAACAATTGAACCTGTTTCAAACATTCCTGTTTCAGGATTCAATACTTGATAACTTCTTACAGGAAGACTTAAGCTTCTACTGTTTGTTACAATTTCAAAATTGTAAGGAACAGGTTCACGACTTGAACCATCAGGATAGACCAGGATCTGTTCACATTCATCATCAACGACAACTGCGCCAACGCACACATTATCCTGAAATACACCAATCTCTAAAACTTCTTCCGGAATTTCAACAACGTCTATTACTTCATATTCTGCTTTATCAGAGAAAGCAAAATTCTCTGATTCACTTTTTGTTTTAGGCTCTTCTACAGTGCCGGAAGGTGTCCAGTAGAAACCGCTGATCTGATTTGTACGTTCGAAACGAACTATATATCCTTTGCCGTATTCCAGGGTTTTACCTTCCGTTGATTCGGATGTTGGTTCTGACTGCCCTATCCCGCGATTATTGCTGTTCTTATTGTAATACCAGTCTTCTGCCCATACCTCTTCTACATAAGTCCAGAAATTGCCAAAAGCATCAACAATATTTTGTGATTCCGGCAGCCAGTAACCCATCCAGTTCTCACTAAGCGGCCCGGCAGCTAAGTTATAATCTAATGGATTCGTTGCATCGATTTCTAATCGACTTCCTTCCAAAGGCAGATAGTGATCACCTTCTTCTGAAGTATTCAGCTTATAGCCTAAGCTGGATTTTACATTGTAGGAAGTTGGAGACCAATTTGTCCCATTATATGCAAGTGTTGGAATTGGGTTGTTTTCTTCACATACATGAAGTAGAGTTAGATCATCAAACGGCCAATCCAGGAATTCATTCAGAACTGATGTTACATCGTGAGAAGTATTACCGGTTCTTTCTAAGCGAGGAAATGATATCCAGTTCCAGTGGACACCTTCACAATATTTAACATCAGGACTTGATTCGAAGCATCCCATATCAATACGTACATCTCCACCTGTTGTAGTTGGATCACCGGCATCTATGCAGGGGCTGCCTTCCAATAGATGATATTTATACGGATCAACAGGACAGAATTTTGGGTCTGTGTAAACTAAATTCCCGGTACCCCATGTAAAGTGAGGAGTGTTTTGATAGCCGGCGTTAGTAAAGCAACTATATGATACTGTAATGTTTGGACCATAAGGTCCATCATTAATCCCAGCTGATGAAAAAATACAATTTTTAACAGAAACATCAGCAGCAAGATATAAATAAAGACCATATGGAGAATCAACAAAAGTATTATTTTCGAAGTTACCGTGATAACCTGAGCTTGCATTTATTATATAAAACATCCCATCTTCAATTAGGTTATTCTTGTAATTTCCATAAGCTTCAGGATCATATCCCAATGAATAATCTTCATTTAAATAAATTGCACATTGTGCAGTGTTGTTTCGGAATATACAGTTTGATATTTCTTCTACATGCTCATCAACACTCCATGATTCAAGAACATTTCCATTTGAATAAAAATTATTATCTTCAAAAATACAGTTTGTAATGGTATTCACACCAGCATGAAAATCAACAGCAGTATCACTATAAATAGCACCCGTTATAGTAAATCCTTCAAATCTATCAACATGGCTATTTGCATATAAACAGGTACTATACAAATATGGTGCAGAAATTATACAATTTTCTGGTCCATTAACAGATTCAAAAATCAAATCTACTTTTCCATTTGTTTGAATGTATTCTTCATAAACACCATCATATACAAGAATTATATCTTCGCTTGAAGCGGCATTGACTGCATCTTGGATTGTAGAGTAAGTGTGATTCTGTCCAACCGGTCTAATGACTCCAATAAGCGAACAACTCAATATAACAAACGTAATTGCTAATATTATCTTCTTCATCTTTTCCTCCTTAAGTTTTTGTTTTTTCATTTCAAATTTAAATTAATTGCCGAATCAAAATGAAATCACTCAAACTTATTCTTACAGGAATAATCTCTCATTCTGTCCTCCTTCAAATCAAAGGAAGAAAGAGATTTGTTCGCCACATATTTCCCAAAATGGATATTCCATAGAATCTGCAAGTTAATTGACAAAACGCCATGAAATCCAATTCTGTCTTTTGGGAAGAGTGATGTGGAGATTTTGCGTTGGCGTGAACCTTGCTTTATCGAAGCTCTCTCTTCCTTCTTCTTAGATAATTTCTAAAACATGGTAAATTCTCTTACCTTAATTAACAGAGCCAGAGATTGATTTTAAAGTAAGATGTGTCAAACGATTTTTTCAAAAAAAAAAAAAACAGCTAATGTTATCTTATTTAATATTAAATGTTTATGGACATCCTTTCCGAAACCTTTATCTTACAAGGACATGATTCTCGCAAATTCTTCTTGTAGATTTCGGAAAATAACTGTAGACTTAACCCGTGAGAGTTGCACTCTTGAGAAGGCAGATTTCATCGTTCTCGCTTTTGCTCTACTTTAGAAATATCTGCCCAAGACAGACAAAGCCCATGGACATACTTATAGATTTTCATCTCGTTACTGTATTGAGATTCTTCCAATGAACAACGTGCAAGATTCGTCAGAATGACGACAAAAAAACGTCTTTCTGAGGAAACCCATAGCTTTACTTTCGAAGAATCTCGTGAGATTCTTTCAGCCTTACTTCTCGTTTGACAAAAGAAATTCTTCCAGTCTTCTCTAAGTTCTGTCTGGCAGGCCCAGTGGAATTGGGAAAAACCAGCAGCAAAGCTGCATTCCACAGGGCAGGCATAATGACAGTATTTCTCGATCAGGAGTGATCGAGATACAAAAAGTCTTCTCGTTCCTAAACTCTAGTTTGGGAACGCAATTTCTAACGAAATTCCATTTCGAGATTCTTCCCGTAAATCCTGCTATCCTGTCAGAAAAAATATCAGCGAAAATATGTGTTTATCTATGGTAAAATTATTCCAGATCCAACTTCTCTCGTTCCAGAAATTCATAATATTCTGGAGCATTATTTTTTGATACGTTTCCTTTGGGAATTTTTATAATCTTTAAAATATTTCGATAACTGTATAAAGAATATTCAATCTCATCTTCAGCTAAAACATTGGCACTTGCTTTTGCTGTTTTTCCATTGATCTTCACCAGGTTTTTGTCGCAGGCTTTTTTGGCAATACTGCGAGTTTTCACAAGGCAGAGTTTATTTAAAAGCTGATCTATTCTCATTATTGAATCCTCAAATATTTTTTGTAATGTTCATTCTTCAGTCCTGTATAACTAAAAAGCGAAAATCCTGCAAAATTCATTTTTCTGATTAATTTGATCTTATCTTTTACTTCTCCCACTGCGTAATGTTCTCCATCTTGCCAGGCTCGAAGTCCTACGACAATTTTATCATTTAAACCAAAATTGCTCAGGAAAGTTAGATCGGATTCCAATCTGTCCGTTGATTTTGTGTATGACATCGTATAAGCTGCATCAATGTAATCTTTTTCCAACCAGAACTTCCAATCTTGAGAGTAGCGTTCCAATGCATCACTAACACTTGGAAAAACGGCTGCAGATATTTTTACATTCGGAGAAATCTCTTTTGCTGCCATTGATATTCTGGCTACAAATCGTGTGATTTGATCATTCTTCCACTGAATCCAACTTGTTGCATCCTGATATTTCACTTCCGATTTATAAGTTTCCATCGCCAGCTTATTGAAGCCGAAATAACCGGCAGGATAGCGAATATAATCCAGATGAATTCCATCCAGCTGATAATTCGAAAGCACATCCAGAATCACGTTGATTGTATATTCCTGAACAGCTGGAATACCCGGATCAAGAAATGCTCCAACATCATCGTGATACTTCATGCTTTCTTTAGAAAAATTAGTCGTTACCCATTCGGGATGCAGAAAATAAACATGTGAAGAATCTAGTTTTGTAAGATCGTGACCGGTGATAATAAAAGTGGTGAACCAGGCGTGAACTTCAATTTTTCTCTTTTTCGCTTCTTTGATGATGTAACCCAAAGGATCGAAATCAGAATCGGTAATTCCATGATATTTCACTTCTTCATTTGGATAAGCTTTATTCCTTTTATTTGGAATGTAGGCAGCATCACCGCGATAGCGAACTTGCACTAAAAGCTGATTGAAATTCTGATAACGAATATCTTGAAAAAGTGTATCGATCTTTCCGGGGCGAGTAATTTCCCAGATCGGAACCCAGAGTGCTTTTATTTCCGCTTTCAGGAACGTCATCGATAGAATGAAATACAATATTGAAATGGATTTAATCATAATTCAAATTCGCAACAGAGATTCTTCAACAGAAAAACGTGAAAGACTCGAGTTCAGTTCCGTCTGGACTTGAGGATTTCTGTTTGTTCTGAACTCCAGCCAAGTCTGAAGTCCAGTCCATCGTCTTCCTAACCTCTCTGTTAGCATTAGCTTGGAAGGATCTCGTGGAATTCTATTAACTTTACTTCTCAAAATTGTAAAGAGATTCTTCCTACCTGTGACGGCGAAGTTGCACGAAGCCGTAAGGACAACCTTTGTAAGATTCTTCAGAATGACGGAAAAATTAATCTTCATTTTCTATCTTGATCACTTCTGTTTCCAATTTACCGTCTTTTAAAACTAAATCCAGTTTATCTTTCAACTTTATTCCTTTTACAGATTTCAATAATTTCTTCTCCTGAAGGATGAAAGCGTAACCCCGTTTCAAGGCTTCTTGAGGAGAAAGTTCCTTCAATTCATTCTGCAAAATATCTAATTTGGTTCGAAACTTCGTTAAATGAAGACTTGTGAGATGTGTTAATTTCAATGCAGAATTTTCCAGTCTCTGCTGCATTTTCTGCAAAATATTTTTGGGATGAAATTCAGCAATTTGCTTTTCCAGTTCGTGAACTTCCATTTTGCGGGAAAATATAGATTGCTTCACGGCATACTGCATCGTACTTCTATAGCCTTCGATCTGTCCTATAATTTCATTCCGATCGGGAACTGCCAGTTCAGCTGCAGCGCTGGGAGTGGGCGCTCTCAAGTCAGCAACAAAATCAGATATTGTGAAATCGATCTCATGACCGACAGCAGAAATAATTGGTATTTTAGAAGCAAAAATTGTGCGTGCCAGTTCTTCATCATTGAAGCAGAAAAGATCTTCCTGAGAACCTCCACCTCTGCCAATTATCAAAATATCGACCGGGAATTCTTCGTTGAAATATTTTATTCCCCGCATAATATATTTTGGCGCAACATCTCCTTGAACAACAGCTGGGAAAAGATATATTTTCACTGGGAAACGCCGACTTAAAACATTACGGATATCCTGCAAAGCCGCACCGGTAGAAGAAGTAACAACGCCAATCGATTCTGGAAATTCAGGGATCGGTTTTTTATGTGCAGGATCGAATAATCCTTCTTCATCCAGTTTTGCTTTCAGCTCCTCGAATTTGAGTTGAAGATCACCGATTCCCGAAGGCATCATTCTGGATACATTTAATTGATAATTTCCTGCTTTTTCAAAAACCGAGATCTTGCCGGAACAAATCACTTGATCGCCATTTTTGGGTCCAAAATTTAAATACAGATTATAATTTTTGAAGAAAACACATCGCAAACTGCTTTTGGCATCCTTGATCGAAAAATAGATGTGTCCTGAACTGTGCCGAGTAAAATTAGCAATTTCACCTTCCACAAAAAGTGCTGGGATGTTGGTTTCCATCACATTCCTGATGTGACGATTAACTTCCGAAACTGAAAAAATATCTGGTTTATTATTCATAATTTTTATTTTTTTGTGAGTGGAGATTCTTCCAGCCTTCGCTAAGCTTCGGCTTGGCTGGCCCAGTGGAATTAGAAAAAACTAGCAGCAAAGCTGCATTCCACAGGGCAGGCAGAATGACCGGAAAAAAGGTCACTTCAAATGTCCTACCGGAGACATATAGATAGCGTATTCATCGATGCCATCCACGCCAATTAATTCATCTGTCAACTTCTGATTATAAGCTGCAATTGCACAAGTTCCTGCTCCGATTCCTTCACAAGCCAGATATAAATTCTGGCAAACATGACCGGCATCTAAAAGAGCAGTTTTGTGTGATGTAAGATAGTATCTCCATTCTGTTCGATATGGAACAACACTCCAGATAAAAACTACTGCACATTCACCGACAAATTTCTGTCCCAAAGCTGCAGCTTTTGTTTTATTTTTCTGATCCTTAATTTCTCCCAGGAAAGCAAGTTTATGCTCAATTCCCAGATAGCGATATAAACCCGGTTTTAAGCTTTCCACATTGTGTACGATCAGATATGTTTCAAACGGGTGTCGCGCTCCGGCAGATGGAACAGTTCGCAAAGTTACATAAGCTTTTTCATTGCGAGAAATGACTTCTTTTACACCTTGAGTTGCCCAGAGTAGAAAACTAAATTCTTCCAATCCTAAAGGTTTATCAGAGAATTTTCGATGGCTGCGGCGATGAAGAATATTTGCTTTCAGATTGTTATTTTGAGGTTGGAAATTTTCGATCTTAGGTAAATCAATAATCTCATTACTAGTTTGTACCGGCTTTTGTAGATCTGGTGGATCGATATTTTTCATCTGATCTGTCTGGAAATTCTCGAACACCTTAAAATTAGCTTTCATGAATTCGCGATGCTTCTGGATCTTATCCATTCATCCCTCCATATATTTCAAAATGAACATTTAAGTTGGGCTCTTTTTGTCAAGAATTGAACTCTCAAACCTATTTAATGTAATTTGTTTCTTGACTCTTGTATAATAAATTAAAACCTAACAAAAAATATGGAAATTGAGGAGAAACTATGAAAAAATATATAGTTATTTTACTTATTTTATCTGCTGCTATTTGTTTGAATGCCCAAATTCCTGA
>JAIPJH010000119.1 GCA_021734245.1 Candidatus Cloacimonadota bacterium
ACATATAGAGAAGTTTTTCAGAGCTTGTTTTGCCCATTTCGGAGTTAAATTTGGGTTTTTCGATCCATTTTTGTTGAGCGTCAATAAAATTGAAGGTTGTGAAATGGTTAAACTAAAATCGAGTTTTTAGAGGGGACTCGTGTATAAAATATATTTAAGTAATAATTTGACAGGAAAAAGAAAAATAATTTTATTCGTAGCAATTCAGAAATGGAGACGGTATGAAAATATTGGCGATTGATGATAACAGGGACAATATAATAACTTATAATGCTTTAATTTCACACTTGTTGCCAGATTGTAAAGTTTACACTGCAATGAACGGCAAAGATGGAATCGAAAAAGCGAAACGTGAACAACCCGATACTATTTTACTCGATGTGAAAATGCCAGAAATGGATGGATATGAAGCATGTAAAATATTAAAAACAAATGAAGAGACGAAGCACATTCCAATTATTATGATTACTGCAATTCGAACTGATCCTGAATCTCGCATTAAAGGTTTCAAAGCCGGAGCTGATTCATTTATTGGAAAACCGATAGATGAAGGAGAATTAGCTGCGCAGATAAATGTGATGCTGCGCATAAAAAAAGCAGAAGATAAATTGCGGCAAGAAAAGAAGAATCTGGAAACTCTTGTAGAAGAAATTACTCAGGAAGTTATCGAGAATCAGATACGAATGCAGATTCTTATCGATAATATTCCAGGAATTGTGTATCGTTGCGAGATTCATCCACCATGGCGAATGCAATATATTAGTAAAGAAGTTGAGAATATTACAGGATATAAACCTCAAGAATTTATCGACAGGAAGATAAACTGGAAAGATATCATTTTGCCAGAAGATAACAGCATAGTTTATGATGCAATACAGGAAGCATTGGGTTTGGGTAAGGAATTTGATATAGTTTATCGCATCATAAAACGAAATGGTGAGATTTTATGGGTACACGAAAAGGGAAGAAGTACGATTAAAAAAAATCATAACGACCCGGTTCTGGATGGAGTAATTTTTGACATAACTGAAACCAGAAAAGCTCAAAAAGAATTAGAATTAAAAAGTAAACACCTTACTTCTTTATTTGATAATCCTTCTGGATATATTTTATATAGAACCAGATTGGATAGAAACACCGGAAAAATAAATGTAGTTCATGTAAGTCCATCTTTTGCAAAAGTGCTGGGAATAAGAGAAGAAGATAAATTTGATTTTGAGAAATGGTTTACTCATGTTCATTCTCAAGATCTTCCTGAAGTATTGGCTGCAAATGAAGCAGGAATAAAACCTCCCTATAAATTTGAACAGATTTTTCGTTACGATCATCCTGAACTGGGAATTCGCTGGTTGGAAGTCCGTGCTACTGGGATGCCTTATGAAGACACCGAAATCATTGAATATGCAAATGGCATAATTTTGGATATTACTGAGCAGAAGAAAGCTGAGCAGAAATTAAAAAATTCTTTGAAAGAAAAAGAAGTTTTACTGGCAGAGATTCATCATCGGGTAAAGAATAATCTACAGGTAATATCCAGCCTGATTAGTATGCAATCACGAGCTATCAAAGATGAAGATTCTTTAAATAAATTTCGAAATACCGAATATCGCATTCGAACAATGTCGATGATCCATCAGAAATTGTATCAGGAAGGTGATTTCGAAAAAATTAATTTTAAAATCTACATCGGAAGTTTAACTGATTTTCTGATGAATGCTTACAAAATTTCAAAATTAAATATTGACTTGATCTTAAACATTGACGAATCCATTGAACTTAATATTAATAAATCAATTCCTATGGCGTTGATATTGAATGAATTATTTTCCAATTCCTTGAAATACGCATTTCCTGACGGGCAAAATGGTAAGATTAATATTACAATGCAGAAAGAAAAGGGAAAGTTGAATTTCCAATATAAAGATAATGGAGTGGGAATAGAAAAATCAAAAATAAATAAGGAATCATTGGGCATGAGTCTAATCGAAATATTGGCTGCTCAACTGGAAGCAAATGTAAACTTGGAAATAACAGATGGAATAAGATATCAACTAATTTTTAAAGGATAGATTATGAAGAAAATCTTAATTGTGGAAGATGAGCAAATCATTGCTCAAGACATAAAAATGCTGCTTGATATGGAAGGGTATGAAGTCATTTCAGTTCACGACAGGGGAGAGGAAGCTCTTAAACAAATAAAACAGGAAAGGCCTGACCTGGTTTTGGTAGATATCGATCTGCCTGGAAGAATGAATGGAATAGAACTTTCAAAGGAAATCGGACTTAAAATGGGTATTCCTGTGATCTTTGTTACAGCCTTTTCGGAAGCAAAAACAGTGAAAAAAGCGATGGAAACTAAACCTGCAGCATATATCATGAAACCCATTTTTGATGAAGACCTTCTAATCGAGATCAGGAAAGCATTAAAATAAAAATAGCCCGACAAATCGGGCTATCAAAAGTTATTATCTACAAATCTATATTTAAGCTGATTTACCGCTTTCTTTAGCTTGTTCAAAAGAGAAAATGGGATCACTTTCTCCTAAAACAACATCTCTTGAAATAAGACATTCTTTCAAATTATCCATTTCCGGAATATCATACATAATCTCGATCATAAATTTTTCCATGATCGCCCGCAGCCCTCTGGCACCAATCTTTTGGTGCAATGCTATATTAGCAATTTCTCGCAAAGCATCGACACTGAAATCGAGTTTAACATTTTCAATTTCAAATAACTTCTTATATTGTTTACAAATAGCATTCTTGGGTTTTGTTAAGATCTGGATCAAAGCATCCTGATCAAGTTCCTCCAGAGAACTGACAACAGGAATTCTACCAACCAATTCAGGTATCAAACCGTATTTTATCATATCATCCGGAATTGATTTACTGAAAAAATCGATATTTTCAAGATTTTCTACTTTTTGATCTACATCAAATCCGATTGTTTTCTTTTTCAGACGTTTTTTGATGATCTTTTCCAAACCAAAGAAAGCGCCACCAGCTATAAACAAGATGTTTTTTGTATCAACTTCGATGAATTCCTGCTGTGGATGTTTTCTTCCGCCTTTGGGAGGAACGTTAACTTTGGCACCTTCCAGTATTTTTAGAAGTGCCTGCTGTACACCTTCGCCAGAAACGTCTCTTGTGATAGAAGGAGTTTCGCTTTTGCGCGCGATTTTATCCAATTCATCGATATAGATAATTCCCTTTTCCGCTTTTTCAATATCGTAATTCGCATTCTGCAAAAGACGAACAAGTATGTTTTCCACATCTTCACCAACATAACCGGCTTCTGTAAGAGTTGTTGCATCAGCTATAGCAAAAGGAACTTTAAGAATTCTTGCCAAAGTTTGAGCAATAAGGGTTTTTCCAGAACCGGTTGGTCCGATCATCAGGATATTGCTTTTTTCTATATCAATATCATCATTTGGTTTTTGTTTAAATATTCTTTTATAATGATTGTAAACTGCTACAGAAATGATCTGCTTGGCAGAATCTTGGCCAATAACATATTGATTTAGAAGTTTATGGATTTCTTTTGGTGTAGGTAAAACGAAATTATCAAATTCATGTTTTTGATGATCTGCTTCGATAATTGTGCTGCACATATTTGTACATTCATCGCAGATATTTCCACTTATTCCTTTTATCAGGAAAGTCGTTTCGGCTTCGGTTCTACCACAAAAAGAACATTTATTAAGATTTGAAGAATCCACTATTTCTCTCCATTTTTGTTTTGTAATGATTCTTTTCTAGATTTTATTACTTCATCGATAAGACCATAATCTTTAGCTTCCCCGGAACTCATGAAGAAATTACGATCAGTATCTTTTTGGATTTGTTTCAGGGTCTTTCCAGTATGTTTATGCAGGATTTCGGCCAGAGTTTTTTTGTGATATAGAATCTCTTTAGTTTGAATTTCGATATCAGATGCCTGACCTTGCGCTCCACCCAGAGGTTGATGGATCATGATGCGGCTGTGGGGAAGGGCAAAACGTTTTCCAGGTTGACCGGCAGCAAGTAAAAGAGCTCCCATGCTGGCTGCATGTCCAATGCAGATAGTACTTACATCGCAGCGGATATATTGCATTGTGTCGTAAATTGCCAGACCGGAAGATACAATTCCGCCTGGGGTGTTAATATACATGTAAACGTCTTTTTCAGGATCTTCGGCAGCTAAATGCAAGAGCTGAGCAATTATTACATTGGCTACGTTATCATCGACGGGCGAACCGAGGAAAATTATTCGATCTTTCAGCAGACGGGAATATATATCGTAAGCTCGTTCTGTTTGGCCTTCCTGCTCTACAACGATGGGAACATATGGCATTTATTTCTCCTCTTTTTTCTTTTCTTCTTTTGGATATGGTACAAACTTAGATGATTTTTCAATCATATCCATCAGTTTCTTTTCTTCCAAAGCATATTTAAAATCATCACTCTCTATCTGCTTTTTATACATCTCTTTATATTTGTCAACTTCCATATTCAGATTTTCAGCAGCTTCTTTAATAGCGGCTTCCTTATCTTCATCGGTCAGTTCGATTTCCTGAGACTTCTTAAGAGTATCAATTATGAAATGATTTTTCAATTGGAATTCAGCGATTTTTTCATACATAGGAGTAATCTTTTCCAATTCTATTTTATATTGCTCAGCATAAGGTTTTGCCATGTTTTCAGCATAGTTTTTCACCATCGAAGCTGGAACGTCAAAAGGATTGTTTTCTACCAAAGCAGTAGCGATGCTCTGTTGTTTTCTTTCTGCATTATCTTTGGCCAGTTTTTTCTTAAGTTCTTCTTCGATCTTATTTTTTAGGTCTTTCAGAGAATCATATTCCAGGTCTTTGGCAAAATCATCATTCAGTTCTGGAAGTATCTTTCTTTTGATCTCTTTAATTTCAACCAGAAATTCACGATCTTTTATATCTTCACCAATTTCATCATCTTCCGATTCTTGAGAATTTGTGAATAATATAGTTTTTATTTCATCACCGACTTTGCAGCCACTCAAGTTTTTGTTGAATGTTTTGGAATAAGAATTGTCATCCAATGCAAAAACGCGCTGGAAATCTTTGGTAACGTTATCTTCATCATCCAAGAATTTGATCTTAGCAGTAATAAGATCACCTTTTTCTGCTTTTTCCACCGTTTCTTCAGTTGCTGTTTTCTGTCGGAAATCTTCGATTGTATCATCCACCATTTTCTTCTGGAATTTAGTTTCTTCAAAAGGAACTTTCAAACCTTTGAATTTTTCCACATTAATTGTAGGCATTATTTCATATTTGAAAGTGGCAACCAGTTCTTTTCCCTTTTCCCATTTCACATCGGTTAGTTCACCTTGATTTATAGGATTCTGTTTCTTTTCATCGATAGCTTTTTTGTAGAATTCACCTAACTTCTGATTGTAAAATTCTTCTTTGGCATGTTCACTATAATTTCTTTCAATCATATTCAAAGGTGCTTTCCCTTTGCGAAAGCCAGGAATTACTACATAATTTTTAAATTTTCGCAGTACTTTGTTATATTCCTGCAAAGCTTCATCTTTATCGACAGTAACCGTTATTTCTTTTTCACATTGTGTAATGTCTTTAATTTCGATTTTCACGAATTCTCCTTATAATGAAATCTTGGTGCGAAAGAGGGGACTCGAACCCCTACAGGATTGCTCCCACTGGATCCTAAATCCAGCGTGTCTACCAATTCCACCACTTTCGCACTGTATGTTATTTTTTCAATTTTTGTTTTGCCAGATTTATCAGCTGCTGTGCTTCTTCAGATTCTGGATTGATCTCTTTCCACTTTTCCGCATAGATCAGTACTTCATCGAATTTCTGATCTTGAGCCAGTCTGTAAGTCAAATTGGAAATAAAATCTTCCTGATCTGGTGCTATCTCAACAGCTCTCTTCAAATAATCTAATGATTTTTCATGTTGCTCAAGCTTTAGTGCAATATTACTATTATTAACCAGAGCATCCAGATTATCTGGTTCGATTTCTAAAACTTTTTCAAAAGCAGCCATCGTTTTTTCATCATCTTGAAGTCTCATGTAGCAGAGAGCCATATTGAAGTAATTATCAACTATATTGGGATTTATATCCGCAGCGTCCTGATACCACTTTATAGCTTCTTCAAACTGTTCTTTTTGAAAATAAATATTACCGATATTTGTACGAACATAATCATCCAGAGAATCAAGTTCTGCACTCTTTATCATGAATTGCAGAGATTCGTCTGGCATTTCCAGACGACTGTATGTGTAGGCTAGCATTTTTGTTGTTTGAACGCTGTCTGGAGCTATTTCATAAATATAAAGATACTTATCAAGAGCGGTTTGATAATCTTCATTATCGAAATAGTCTTTTGCTTCGTTGAAAAGCTTTACCCAGCAGCTCATAAGAAGTGGCTGAAGCTGGTCTTTGTAATCGTCAATATCTTGTTTACTGATTTGCTTTTTAAAGAATTTATTAGCAGCTTTTTCATCTGTTTGCTTCATAGTTTCGTATTCAGCATACAATTCGTCAATTTCATTTTGAGCTTTCATGAAATATTCATAAGCTTTTTTGTAATCTTTTTCCACATCGAAATAGATACTTCCAAGCTTTTTGAGTGTTTCTACATTATGAGGATTTGTAGCTAAAACTTCTTCATAAAGAGGAAGTGCTTTCTCATAACGTCCACCTTTTAAATGCATATTTGCAGAGCGAAGACTTTTTTTACCTTGTGCATTCAAATCTTGATCTGCAGCCCAAATACTGCAGGAAAGTACAACAAGAATTAATAATGCGATTAGACTTCTAAATTTCATTATTCCTCCCTTAAGAATAAATATTTATAAAACATAATTTTTCTTATGCAAATTTTTTTGTATAGTGATTCAGTCAAGAATTTTGTTAATCTGCTATAATTATAGGACTTAAACAAAAATGAAAATAAATTCATTTTGGAATAAAGAAAATTCTTAAATTTGACTATCACCGTGGCAGAGCCAAGGTGTATTTCACTAAATTTATTTCAGCAAGCTGAAAATCGAATTTTCATTATTTACCCCTCTGCCTTCGGCATCTCCCCTCAAACAGGGGAGAAATTTCGGAAAACCC
>JAIPJH010000120.1 GCA_021734245.1 Candidatus Cloacimonadota bacterium
GGCTTACTTACCGATTTTAAAGAACTTCGGCAAACACCTCACGGTGAAGTACCGTCTTTTCATCTCCCGACTGAATAACCAATTAGTCGGATTGGATTTACACCAATTTATAAACATACGCTTCTTGGCGTACTAATGTGAAAGCGTAGAATTTGTAGCTCACGGATTCCCACAGATTGACACGGTAAAAAAAGCCCATAATTTTTGTCGTGGGAAATAATAAATTTTACGTTCCTGATTTCTGTTGGTTCAATCGTATCGCTTGAACTATGGGTTTTGTGTGATCGTCCACGATCAAGATAATCTTTCGGGACAAAAGGCAAAAAACATATGGACTCCATGAAACGTGAAGTCCAACCCAAATTTCAAACCTTCCAGAAATCAAAATTCTGGAAGGTTTTTTCTTTTTTAATTGACCATCCAACACTCAATTATTCCATTTGTAGTGAATTATTTGGAGGTTGGATTGAGTAAAGGTTTTATATTTGCTTGCCTGGGATATTTTTTATGGGGAATTCTGCCGCTTTACTGGAAGATTATTCAGGAAGTTCCTGCCTTTCAGATAATGTGCCACCGCATTGTCTGGTCAGTTGTATTCCTACTTTTAATTCATGCAATCAAAGGAAATTTCAGTTGGCTCAAAAAAGCTTTCCAAAATAAAAAGGTTCTATTAACTTTTCTAACAAGTGCTCTCCTGCTTTCTGCCAACTGGTTCACTTACATCTGGTCGGTAAATAACGGACGCACAATCGAAGCAAGTCTGGGTTATTTTATAAATCCGCTTTTCATGGTAATTTTGGGAGTGATCTTCCTGAAAGAAAGACCTGATAAATGGAGTTGGTTCGCAATCGGATTAGCAGCAGTCGGCATTGTTTACACGATCACAATTTACGGTTCTGTTCCCTGGGTAGCCTTCGTTCTGGTTGGTTCATTTGGAACGTATGGACTTCTTCGCAAAACAGCAGCATTAAATTCTCTGCAAGGCTTAACTTTGGAAACTATCCTGATGTTAATTCCGGCTTTAGTTTTTTTGATATATTTTGAGATCAATGGAACCGGAGCTTTCGGGCATCTTACTTTTGGAAAAAATGTACTTCTGGCAATGGCGGGAATTGCAACTTCTGTACCTTTGCTGTTTTTCGCTTACGGAGCTCGACGTATTCAATACACGACAACCGGCATACTGCAATACATCGCACCAACTTTTCAATTCATCATAGGTTTACTTATTTTTAAAGAAGAATTTACAACCAATCGTTTGATCGGTTTTTCCTTCGTATGGCTGGCATTGATCATTTATACAGTTAATAATGTGAGAAAGAGAAGAAGATCACTCTGAAAAGCCTTCTTACGAAAATTCTTTCAATTAGGACTTTCAGAGTTGGAAAAAGTAAGATAAATCTCGTTGCTTAGCTCCGGCTGTACAACGATATGGGAAACCCTGAAAAGCCTTCTTCCGAAAATTCTTTCAAATAGGACTTTCAGGGTTGAAGATATAAACCTTGAAAGTGCTAACACCTCACCCTGCTGTCGCTCTCCCAAAAAAACGGTGAGGAAACATGAGCCAAGCAGGAAGAAAATTCATAACCTTGAAAAGGTTTCAATCAGAGGAATTCTTTTACTTAACCTTTTAAATGGTTCAATACGAACATATAATGCATAATGCAAGGAAAAACCTTGAAAGTACTAAGCAAGAAGATATTGTGCAAGAAGCCTTTTCAAGGTGGACAACAAGAATGAAATAGAAAAATAGTCTGTGTTCATCTGTGTAAATC
This sequence comes from Candidatus Cloacimonadota bacterium, assembly GCA_021734245.1. Taxonomy (NCBI): domain Bacteria; kingdom Pseudomonadati; phylum Candidatus Cloacimonadota; species Candidatus Cloacimonadota bacterium. The sequence goes on from JAIPJH010000120.1 coordinate 1,776, forward strand.
CGTGAGCTGAAAATATAATTAGAGTGAATTCGTGTTAATTCGTGGCAAAAAAATAGAGGAGGAAAAATGGAATTCAAACCATCTGGAAAATTAATCACAAAATCCTGGTTGAATTTGATCAGTATCACTTTGCTGATCGTGGTAATTGCCTTTGTTTTGTATCTTTTCCCAGCTTTGGACAGCGAGATTGATTTTGCTGAATTTATTCATTATTTATGGTGGATCACATTTTTATTGATCCTGGCAATGTGGTTGATTTCAGCTCCGATCATGATCCTGTGGATAAAAAATCTCAGCTATTCAATCGAAGATGATCGGATTGTGATTCATAAAGGAATTCTAACCAAGATCAAGCAGAATATTCCATTCAGGATGATCACCGATTTCATGCTGGAACGTTCACTTTATGATCGCTGGCTGGGAATTGGTTCGATCAAAATTCAAACTGCCGGTCAATCACAAAATTCTTCCGGTTATGAAGGAAAGCTTTCCGGTTTGATGGAATGGGATAAAATGCACGAAGAACTAAGAGCGAAGCTGGCGCAAACTGAAAAATCAGTGGAAAAATCAGTTCAGGAACCAAAAGGATCGCTGGCAGAAATTCTAACGGAATTGAAGAAAATCAGCCGCATTCTGGAGGAAAGGAAGAAATAAAAAAAAAGCTCACGGATCAACGCGGATTCGAATTGATAATGCAAGGAGATATGAAACCCTGAAAAGCCTTTTTTCGGAAATTCTTTCAAATAGGACTTTCAGGGTTGAAGATATAAACCTTGAAAGTGCTAAGCACCTCAACCTGCTGTCGCTCTCCCAAAAAACGGTGAGGAAACATGAGCGAAGCAGGAAGAAAATTCATAACCTTGAAAAGGTTTCAATCAGAGGAATTCTTTTACTTGACCTTTTAAATGGTTCAATACGAACATGTAATGTGTAATGCAAGGATAAACCTTGAAAGTGCTAAGCAAGAAGATATTGTGCAAGAAGCCTTTTCAAGGTGGACAACAAGAATGAAATAGAAAAATAGTCTGTGTCCATCTGTGTAAATCCGTGAGCTGAAAATATAATTAGAGTGAATTCGTGTTAATTCGTGGTTAAAATAGAGGAGTAAATAATGCAATTTCGTAAAATGTGTGGAGAAGACATATCAATCCTGGGTTTCGGTGCGATGCGTCTGCCGATTCTGGAAAAAGACACCAAAAAGATCGATGTGGACCAAGCGGAAAAGATGCTGGATTATGCTTTAGAAAAAGGTGTGAATTACATCGATACTGCCTATCCCTATCATGGTGGAGAAAGTGAAAAATTTGTTGGTAATTATCTGAAAAAACGAGGAAACCGCAAGGATATTTTCCTGGCGACCAAATTACCGGCCTGGCATATCAAGGAAGAAGCAGATTTTGATAAATATTTCAACGAGCAATTGGAAAAGCTGCAAACTGATTATTTCGATTTCTACCTTCTGCACGCTCTAAATGATAAATCCTGGAAAAATATCAAAAAGTTGAAAGTTCTGGATTGGTGCGAAAAGAAGAAAAAAGAAGGTAAGATCAAATACATCGGCTTTTCTTTTCACGATGAATTCAAGGTTTTCAAGAAAATCGTGGAAGCCTGGGATAAGTGGGATTTCTGCCAGATAATGTACAATTATATGGATACGAAGTTCCAAGCTGGAGAAAAAGGAATAAAGCTGGCGGTAAAAAACGGTATCGATCTCATCGTGATGGAACCGATCCGAGGTGGCCAACTGGCCAAAGAACCACCCGCAGAGATCAAAAAACTATGGGATAAATTTCCAACCAAACGCTCTTACGCTGATGGTGCTTTGCAATGGATCTGGCATCACAAAGAAATTAATCTCGTCCTGAGCGGAATGACGGAAATGCAGCATGTGAAGGAAAATATAGAAAGTGCCGAAAATGCCAGAGCAGGAATGTTCAGCGGCAAAGAAATGGAACTTTTCAAAAAGATCAGAAGAACCTATCTCAAGCGTTCACCAATTCGCTGTACATCGTGTAAATACTGCGAACCATGCCCGCAGGGTGTTGGTATTTCATCAATTCTTGGTGCTTACATGATGTATCATATTTACGATGATCCAGATCGTCCTAAAATGATTTATAATTACTTTATCAAAGAAGAAAATCGAGCGGACAAATGTATTGCATGCGGTGAATGTGAACCCAAATGTCCACAGAAAGTTCCGATCATAAAATCATTAAAAAAAGCGCATGAGTTGTTGGCATAATTATTGTGAAACCCTGAAAAGCCTTCTTCCGAAAATTCTTTCAATTAGAACTTTCAGGGTTGAAGTAGGTGTGATTCACGAATCACCCGAAGACCAGCTGTGAGACGAGGAATTTAATGAAAAGATTAATTATTTATTTTTTATTGAGCGGAGCGATATGTTTACAAGCGCTTTCGCTCAAAGAAGTTTACGAATCAGCTCCGGCAAATGCCGGATTCGATAGATATCTGGAATTGGAAACCGGGCAGATCTACACTGGCGGTCTGCTGATCGGCAATATTTTCAATCCAATTACCACTGAGTTGGAAGGTGATGAAGGAGCTGATGTAAAGATCGTGGGAAATGGTGCAATTCTCGATCTGCAAGGTGAACAGATCTGTATTTCTTATTGCGACAATATTCTGGAAATTGATAATTGCATCATTATCAATGGCAACATCCGTTATCGTGGAATCAATCTGAGCTATAACTTGATTGAACCTACAGGTTACGTGGAATATTGTACTTTTTACAATACGCACGATTATGGGATTCGCATTTTTGGAGCTGGTGACGGCATTCGAATTGAGCGAAATATTTTTGTTGATGCCATCGAAACAGGTGATGATTTTACTTATCTCAACGGCAATCCTATGGAATGGCTGCCCACCGGTGCAAATGTAGCTATCAGTATTTTTTATACTACCTATGGAGTGCCCGATCTAATTGATAACTGGAGTTTTCATAATGATACTGGAATAAATTCAGATCCCTTAAAGCATTTTGTACAGTTGTGTGAATACGGCTGAACACCTCCGGAACAGGTCAGTTGGGCCTCGACAAGTAATGTTATAGGAACCGATCCACAACTCATCGATCCCGAAAATGGAGATTTTCGCGTAACTCCGGGTTCTCCTGCAGAAAATTACGGCTGTCAGATTTTTCCTAACGAGAAAAATAAATTAGTAAAAGAACTAAATTATAAGAAAGAAATTAAATTTCTAACAAACTTCAGAAATTCCATTGAAGTAAGTGGAGCAATCTCCCAAAATACAATCTGGGATGCAGACACAGTAAAAGTTGTGGGAAATGTGGAAGTTTTAGAAGGTGCAACTCTCACAATTCCTGCTGGAGTAAAAGTGGAATTCCAGGATTTTTACTTTCTTGATATCAAAGGCTCGATCCAGGCCATGGGAGAAGCACAGAATTATATCCGATTCACATCTTCTCAACCCGATCTTTTTGCTGTTGATTATTCAACTGATGGAGCCTGGAATGGAGTAAAATTTCACAACACTTCCTATCAGGATGAACCATCAATCCTGAAATGTTGCATCATTGAGTATTCCAAAAATATTGAAACAAACGGAATTGGAGCTACCGTTTCCTGCTTTGATTTTTCCAACCTTAGAATTGAAAATTGTTTTTTTCAGAATAACGTAGCAGATTACGGAACTATCAGTTTGGAATTCAATTCCAATCCACAGATCATCAATAATATTTTCACCGAAAATTACACATTCATCACCGGCGCACCGATCTACTGCACTTATTCCTATCCTAAGATCATCAGCAACACAATTGTTGCCAATGAAGTTCTGAATGATGATGTATTTTTCAATAAAGGAGTTATTCACACTTTCCAGGCAAAACCGCTAGTAATGAACAATATTATCTGGGATAATTCCGGCTATTTTCTGGAAGATAATCCGCTCTTATTCTGCAAATATTTCTACACGGAATTCAATGATATAAACTTCGATCACGCAGGAGCAGGTAACCTCAATTCCAATCCTCTTTTTGATCCTGTTTATCCGTTTTCTCTTACTTCAAATTCACCCTGTATCGATGCCGGAACCAACGAAATCCCCTTCGATATTCAACTTCCCGAATTCGACTTTCTGGGAAATGAAAGATTAGCCGGAAATCAAATCGACATGGGAGCTTTGGAATGGCAAAATACCGGTTACTCAAATAACCAATTACCAATGACTAATGACCAGTTAACCAATTACCCGAATCCTTTCAATCCTTCAACAACGATCTCATTTAACGTAACGCAAACGTCCCCGTTTGCGACAATCGAAATTTACAATCTGAAAGGCCAGAAAGTGAAAAATCTCACAGTCTCTCCTTCCCAAAGTCTCAACGTCTCAGTCGTCTGGGATGGAACTGACCAGAACGGCAATCCCGTTTCCAGCGGAATTTATCTTGCCAAAGTAAAATTAGCAAATCAGACTCTAACTAGAAAAATGATGTTGATCAAATAGGGGTACACGAATCAACCAAAATAGAGCAACCTGTAATTCTCTCGAAAGTAAGCAAGTTGCTTTTGCTTGAATAAAAAAAGGGAGAGAAATCATGAAATTTCGCTACGACACATATTGCGGACTCTACTGCGGAGCCTGCGAACTTTTGAATGCTTTCAAAGATGGCAGACAGGAAGAACAAGCCAAAATCTGGAAAGTGGATGCCGAAGATATTCGCTGCTACGGATGTAAAAGCGGCGATCTTTCCAGTTGGTGCAACGAATGTGAATTCAAGGATTGTGCCATCAGTAAAAACCTGGAATTCTGTTTTGAATGCGATGATTATCCCTGCCAGATGCTGAAAGATTTTCAGGCAGATAATGCCGTACATCATTCTTCTGTCTTTCGCGGTTTAGATCGGATCAAAGAAATCGGTATTGAAAAGTGGTTGACGGAGCAAGCCGAAAGATGGAGATGTGAAAGATGTGGTACGCCAAGTACCTGGTATAGAGAAAAATGTGAAAAATGTGGAACAGAATTGGTAAATTGCATCAAAGAAGAAGAGAACTTGTAGGGGCAATTCACGAATTGCCCAAAAGTATATCGACCTGCCAGGTTGATAAATAAATAAATAAGCTAGCATGCAAGCTAACAGCAAGTAGGTAGTGTAACACGTTTTATGAAAAGTTATGAAACATTTTCATAAATCGAGAATCAAAAAACATAAGTGAAAAATAGTGTCAAATCGTGGATAAGTCTGAAATTTACCTAAAGTGCACACTATCCACACCACGACTATC
>JAIPJH010000121.1 GCA_021734245.1 Candidatus Cloacimonadota bacterium
CATATTGAGAAACTCTCCTTGCTATTTTGACGAAATATGTTGTGTCTATCCTTCGTCAATTTACTGTGAAAGAAATACTCAGGATGACGGAAAATTTATTTCAACAGCATCATCTTTTTTACTTCTACTTCTTCCCCATCGATTTTGAGCTTGGCGAAGTATTCTCCGGTGGAGACGCGTTTGTTATTTGTGTCTTTACCGTTCCAGATGCATTCAAGGTGACCAGCAGAAAGAAGTGAATTCAAAAGTGTTTTTACTTTTTGACCGCGGATATTGTAAATTTCAACAGTCATAAACGAGGACGTTTGTGTTACATTACTAAAAAAGGCTGGAATCCTTGTACAGAAACCAGCCTGAAATATAATTTTACTACATCAATTTATATGCAAATCCTAATCCAAGTGTTTCCTTGAACTGCAATTCATCGATCTGACGTTCATCATAAATGAATTGCACATAAAGGTTCAAATTGATAAGTTTGGTGATGCTGGCAGAAAGAATATGTTCCCAATCCATACGAACAGCTTCCCAGTTCTCGGTATAATCAACGTTATCTTCTTCATCAGAAAGTGAGTAAAACAGAGCTTTGTACATGATCAACTTTGTATTGTATGAAATTACTCTTTTTGCCAAAGGAGATTTGTATTCTCCTACAATTTCCAGACCACCATCGTTGCTACTTTCATCTGCATAACCATCAAAATACTGTTTCAAGGCAGCACCCAATCTGGCACTGAGTTCTTTATTATCTTCTTTGATGAACATACGAGCTACACCAAAAGATTCTGTGAAAATATTGGGATTGATGTTTTTGATCTCGTTGCCACGTTCATCAATGAATTGACTTTCCCAGCGGAAGCTGGCAAAAGGATCTACCACCAAACCCAAAGTAAAACGGAACATCGATTCAAAATCGATCAGGTCAGTAGATTTTTCCGGTTTTGCCCATTTTCTATCACCGTTGATATCAACAAACTGATTATGAGTCTGCCCAAAAGCCAGTTTAAGTGTATTCTTGTTATTCAGCTTTGGATTCAGTTGTTTTTCTGCCAGCAGATTTGCATTGAACGTCCAGGATATTGATCCCAGTTCCGAACCTGCCCAGTTATCGCTGTATTCATTCTGATTCAAATTCAAAGAAACATCTGCAGATTTTGTCCAGCCTTCGGCACTTAAAACTGCACTAATTGCAATTAAACTTAAAAGTAAAATTAACTTTTTCATTTCTCCCCCATATTTTATGTTTTTTTTAAAAGAAATATCTTACGCCAAGTGCGCCGTTAAAACCGAAATCTGTTTCCGGCATCAAATCCAAAATTGGAACAACTTCCAGAAAAATATCTAATGGAGCACCTGAAACCTGATAAGCAATTCCGATTGGAACTCTAATTCCTACATTTGGATCGTCTGCCAATTTTACTCTAACACCAATTCCATAATAAACCGGTAATTGCTGATTGATCAGACCAAAATTATGCCACAGCATATCTGCGTGAATATGTAGTGCACCTTCATCTCCAAAAGACCAGGCAGCTGCTGCATCAAAAGCTGTGCTTTTTCCAGTCCACAGTTTTGCACTCAAGCCGGTTGGCTCGCCCAGAATTATACCTAATCCAGTTCCTGAATTTTGAGCATAAATACTCATTACAATTATTAACAATAACCCTATTAAAACTATCTTTTTCATTATATTTCCTTCTATTGATTTTTTATATGAACATCCATTTGCGGGAATGGAATGTTAATGCCATTCTTATCAAATTCCATTTTTGCCGTTTCCGTCAGATCAAAAAAGACAGTCCAATAATCTTCGGTTTTGCTCCACACTCTCACTTTAAAATTAAGAGAGCTGTCTGCCAATTCAGTTAATCTTACAAAAGGTTCCGGCTCTTTCAGGATCAGGTCATGCTGATTAATTATGCTTTTCAAAATATCTTTAACTTTCTGAATATCAGAGCCGTAGCCCACGCCAAAAGTCAAATCTACCCGCCGTTGATTTTCGGCTGTATAATTTGTGATCGTGCCGTTCATGATCTGCGAATTCGGCACGATGATCTTCTTATTATCGAAACTCCTGAATTCTGTGTTGAACATATTGATCTGATTTATCATACCCATCACACCTCCGGCCTCAACTGCATCTCCCACCTTGAACGGACGGAACAGGATAATCAGAAAACCGGATGCAAAATTGGAAAGCGATCCCTGCAAAGCCAGACCGATAGCCAGTCCGGCAGCCCCTATCACAGCCAGGAAGGATGTAGTTTGAATGCCCAGTTGTGCCAAAGCCGCTAAAATTACAAATACCCAGAGAACCGTTTTGATCAGGGACGAGAGAAAAGTGGTGATAGTAGGATCCACATGACGTTTATCCATCACTTTCACGATCAGTTTTTTGATGCTGTTCACGATAATCCGGCCAATGATCAAAATGGCTAAAGCAGCCAGGAATTTCAGACCAAAAGCCGAAATCCACTCATAGATTTTTGGTAGAATATTCTCCATAAATCCTCCCTTATTTGATAATTACGAATTCTATTCTTCTATTTTTTCTTCTTCCTTCTTCTGTATTATTGCTGGCTATCGGATTATCGGGTCCGTAACCATTGGCAATAAGACGAGATTCCGAAATACCCTTGCTTACAAGATATTTTTTGACTGCAATAGCGCGATAATAAGAAAGATCCATGTTAACATCACGCGGACCTGTGCTATCTGTATATCCGTTAATTTCCATTTTTATATTCGGCCTGTCTCTCAGCATTTTTACTACTTCATCCAGAATTGCTTTGGCATCCAGATGCAGATAATCGCTGGCAGGTCGGAAAGTGACACCTTCAAAGATCAGCGGTTTTTCATCAGGACAGCCATCATCGTCTTTATAACCATTAAACGTTTCAGCCAGATTAGGGCATTGATCGAGATAATCCAGAATTCCATCTCCGTCATTATCCAGATCGGGAGCACCATCATCATCCATGTAACCATCAAAATCTTCCGCTATATTGGGTGATTTGTCATCAACATCCAGGATACCGTCTCCATCATTATCAGGATCGGGAATTCCATCTTCATCTTCAAAACCATCAATATCTTCAGGATCGTTTGGAGCGCCGTCGTCAACATCCAGGATACCGTCTCCATCATTATCAGGATCGGGAATGCCGTCTTCATCCTGAAAATCATCAAAATCTTCCGACTCAAATATGGCACCGTCCTTACTGTCTATTATGCCATCTCCATCGGAATCTTTGGCTTTGCCAAAATGAATATTAAATCCCAATCTTCCTTCCAGAATTCCCACTTGATCGCCACCAAATCCATTCATGTCTAAAGTGTGATTTACCAGGTAATGAAAGCGAGCACCAAATTCTAAACTGAAATGAGAGCTTAAAAACCAGTTTGCTCCCAGACCGCCGGTTGCCGTGGTAGTTTGATCATCTTCCACCGAAATTCCCAGCTTCTCAGAAAAACTGAATCCATCCTCGACGCCAGTAATATCTCTTCTATCCCACTGCAGAATTCCAGCTCCCAGCAGAAAATATGGTGTAAATTTCGTACCTTTTGTTAAATTCAGTTTCAGATTCAAATTCAGAGGAGTAAGATATGTAATGTACATTTCTGTATCGGTACTTTCTTTGGGTCGCGTCCAGCCATATCCAGCAGAAATTTCCAACCCGACTTTTTCGGAAAAATAATATCCAAACTGTCCACCAGCCCAGAATTTTGATTGGTTGGGTTCTCCACCCAATAGATTTACATTACCAGCATGAATACCAATGTATGGCCTTTTTGCTACTACCTGAGCAGATAGATTAACCATAAGCAATACTGTGAAAATTATAAAAACAATAAATGTTTTTTTCATCTATTCCTCCCCTAAAAATTTACCTTTTTTAAAAATTAATTAACAATGACAAATCTAACATTCTATATAATATTGGCAAAAAGAAAAATCCCACTGCATGGAAAAAAGTGGGATTTTCTTTTTATTTCTCATTTCCTATTTTGTACGATAAAATTCGATTCTTCTATTTCTGGCTCTGCCTTCCCTGGTCTTGTTGGAAGCGATCGGATAATCCGGTCCAAGCCCAATAGAGCGCAGACGATAAGCAGGAATTCCCTGACTGATAATGTAATTTTTCACAGCATCAGCTCGAGCTTTGGAAAGCTTGATATTTGCATTCCTGGAACCTGTGTTATCGGTGTGACCACTTATTTCCAAATGCATTTCAGGATAACTTCGAAGTGTATTAATTACTTTCTGAATCTTTGATTTTGAAGCATTTGTAAGTACAGCACTTCCGCTGGCAAATTGCACACCATCCAAAATTACCGGAGTCCGTTTTTGGAAAAGCATTTCCGGTTTTTCATCAGGACAACCGTCATCATCTTTGTAGCCGTTATATGTTTCCGGTTCTAATGGACATTTATCCCGCCCATCCACAAAACCATCTCCATCAGTATCTGGAAGCAGGGGATCGGTGTAATAAACGAAAAGTTCATCATAATCATTCAAACCATCTTTATCAGTATCGGCTGATGCGGGATTTGTTCCATAATTATTAACTTCTTCCTCATCCGAAATGCCGTCGTTATCACTATCCTGTTTTAACGGATTACTGCCATAAGTGTAAACTTCATCATAATCGGAGATCGTGTCATTATCTGTGTCGCTGTCATTGGGATTCGTTCCGGTATTATTTCGATTCACATAAGTTCCGGTATTAGTTTCCACCACATCATCCAAACCATCTCCATCATTATCATAATCCGGACAGCCGTCTTCATCTTCAAAGCCATCAAAATCTTCAGGAAGGTTTGGACATTTATCTTTACGATTTCCGATCCCGTCTCCATCATCATCCACATAACCGCCAAATCGAATGGAAAAACCCAGGCCAATCGAAAGATTTCCATCTGAAACATCAGGATTATTGATAATTCCTGACATGTCTTTATCCTGATCGAAATAATTGTGATACCGAATCGAAAGATCGAGAGCAAAAGATCGGCTGATCTCAAATTCTAAACCTGCACCGATAATCGACATAAAATTTCTTTCTGAAGTTAAAATCGAATCAAGTTCAGTTTCCTCAATTTCCCACCAGCAATAACCCAATCCACCCATCAAATAAGGTATTACAGGATGGTTTTGCAGAATATTGAAGCGCAGATTTGCAGATATTGGATTGAAAATTGTTTGAAAATTCACTGAATCATCTTGCGAAACATATTTCTGGATCCAGTCATTTTCCGAATCATCCCGAATTGTGTTATACCCATAACCGGCATTTATTTCCATTCCCAATCTGGGAGAAATATAATATCCTAAACTAATATCAGTTAAACCCCGAACTGTACTCCAGTCTTTGTCTCCACCTATTCTTTTTGTTCCGTAGCCACCAAATCTAAGATAGAGTTGTTTTGTGTAGATCTGACCAAAAACAGCATTTACTGTGCATAGAAAAATAACAAAAACTACAACGCTTTTGCGCATCCACTTCCTCCCCTTCCACTCATTAGAAGGCACTTCATCAATTTATTTATAATATGTCAAATTTAAATTAGTCCGAGAATTTTATTAATCTACTTAAATGAGAATAATTGCAACAACTTATTTTTCATATCATCAAAATGAGAACCCTGCCAGAAAATCCTGCCACAGCGGCGGCAGACTTTGAATTCATGGAAGTTCTTAAATACATATTCTGGAACTAGTTCTTCAATTTTTTTTTTATCTATATCAAAGAGTAATTTGTTGCAATCCAAACAGCGGGAAAATATAAGATCTTCATCATATCTAATCATATCGATAATCTCTTGAAGTTGCTTTATATGGTTATCTTCCGCTATTAGAACCCGATTGAATTTCAAAGCAGATTTGGCTGTTTTTCTATTTCTGGTAAGTATAAGACGGCGTTCTTTGATTGCCAGATTTATCTGTTTTTGAACGCTTATTCTTTTATAAACTGCTGCATCGTAGCCCAGCATGCGAAGCCATTTTGCCAGGCGATTAAGGTTTTCATCTAACAGAAACCGAGGTTTTAGCTGAGTCATCAGAATTTGCCGACTTCGAAAAATTTCTCCACTTCCGGAACTTTACATTTTAGAGCTTCTTTCAATGTGCCTGTAAAAAGCACTTTTCCATCATCCAGGAAAATGATTTTATCTGCAATGCGATGAATACTGGCTAGTTCGTGTGTAACAATTACAATCGTCATTTTCAGAAGATTTTTCAATTTTAGTATCAACTCATCCAAAGACGCACTTGTCATCGGGTCCAAACCGGCTGAAGGTTCATCGCAAAAGAGGATTTCGGGATCCATGGCAATAGCGCGAGCCAAGGCTGCTCGTTTCTTCATACCGCCAGAAAGTTCCGATGGAAAAAGATTGATAGCATGTCCCAGGTTCACCAGATTCAGTTTTACCCTGATTATTTTTTCAATGATCTCGGATGATAGTTTTGTGTGCTGTTCTAAGGGAATTGAAACATTTTCAAAAATATTAACGGAATTTAATAGAGCTCCATTTTGGAACAACATTCCCACTCTGCTGAGAATTTCATCAAATTCCACCTCATCCAATTGAGTTACTTCAGTACCGAAAATTTCCACTTTTCCTGAATAGGGTTGGAATAATCTTAAAATATTCTTTAAAAGCGTGGTTTTCCCACAGCCGCTGCCACCTAAAATAACAGTAACTTCCTGCGGATAAATATCTACAGACACACCATCTAAGATGATCTTTTCATCATATTTTGCAACTAAGTTTTTTACAGAAATTATTGGTTCTTTTGTCATATCAAAAATAAAAAATAAGACTGTTTATCGCATCTAAAATAATTACCCAGAAAATGGATGCAACAACTGAAAGTGTAGTAACTTTTCCCACTCCTTCTGCCCCGCCTTTCACATTGAAACCATAATAGCTGCCGATAATAACAATGACCCAGGCAAAGAAATAACTTTTGCCAAGACCGACCAGGACATCTTTTAACGTGAGTACCTCAAACACACGATTGAAGAAAACAACCGCACTCAAAT
>JAIPJH010000122.1 GCA_021734245.1 Candidatus Cloacimonadota bacterium
TATGTTTAAGATTTCCTCGTTCAAAAGTGAACGAGATACAAAGCTTGCTGAAATACTCAGTAAGACGAATACACTTCAGTCATTCTGACGTCTCATGCACCTTGTTCTTGCGGCTTCGATGAACTACGCCGGCACAGGTTGGAAGAATCTCATTTTTCTCACAAGAAGTGAAGCTGCAAGAATATTCACGAGATATTTCGAATGAGAAGCTATAAGACACCTCAATATGACGGTATTTTTTTTTGGGACTGGAGTTCAGGCTTGATCGGACTTCAGGACATTAGAACTTTCCAAATCCAATAAAAATCGTTTCACATCCAAACCACCGGCAAAACCACCAAGTTCACCATTTTTGCGCACAACTCGATGACACGGAATAATGATAGGAATGGGATTGTAATGATTTGCTGTGCCAACTGCTCGAGCCTTTTTTATGCTGCCAACTCGAGAAGCCAATTCCTGATAAGAAATTTTTGTTCCAAAGGCAATTTTCTTCAGTTCAGTCCAAACCTGTTTCTGAAAATCCGTTCCCTCTAATTTAAGTGGAAGATCGAACTGCTTTCTTTTTCCTAGGAAATATTCTTGTACTTGTGTTTCTGTTTCATCCAGAATTGTATTTGATCGATCAAATTCATCAGCTTCGCAAAAAGTGATTCGCAGCAGATAATTTTTATCTGCATATAAACCTAATTTCCCGATAGGTGAATCGATGGTTTTTGAATAGATCATTTTTTTACCTTTGCTTATTTCTGTTTTGCCAATTCTTGCTCGATCAGCTCACTCACAGAATCCAGCATTTTAATGAGCTTTTCCTGCTTTTCTACAAAAAGTTTTCCTGTCCATTCATCCATGAAGATCTTTTTAAATTCAAGCGCAATACAGCAGGCAGATTTGGGGAAAGTATTATGAATCCAACGTGGGAAATTACCTCCGGGAAACTTGCCCTGAGTAGTAACAGTCAGTCTTCTGCCAAAAAAATCATAATTCTCGAAAATCACTTTGATCTTCTGAACCAAACCAAACCATTTTGGATTCATATTGCTGATTCCCAGCATAATATCCTGATTTGTTTCAGGATCATCAAAAGGCGCATCAGCTCCATTTCTGTGATGGTTGTAGGAATGAATATCCCATACGAAAAAGCGTCCGAACTTATCTTCCATTTTTCTGAAATATTTTTCAGTTTCACGGTAAAATTCGAAATACTTGCGTTTAGATTCTTCTATAATTTGTGCAGAAGGTTTCTGCTTTCGAACTTTTATGCCCCAGGAATCTTTGGGTTCGATGTAAACGCAGCGATCTGCATTTCTGTTCAAGTCAACTTCGAAACGACTGGTTTTTGTGATTATTCGATTATTACAGATCTTTGTAAAATCATCTGTGAATGGATCTTCCTCGTAAAGTTGAATATCTTCCGAAACAGCCAGGTTATTCCTGACTGCTTCGGAAACTTTATGACCATTATGAATCGCTGTACAAACGATCGGAGAATCGAATTTAAAACTGAAGTTTGCCAGCATTATTTTACTATCAGTTCCACATTTTCAGATGGTTCTGAAACAAAGATCGCAGTATTTTGGAAATACTTTTTTGCTACTCTCATAATATCGTCAGGTGTTACCTGTTTCAAAACCTTTGTACTGGTTGCCGGATAATCAAAACCCAATCCTTTTGCTTCGTAATAAGTTGCGTAGTAGGGAAGACGATTGTCGTTCATGTAAGTCTTCATTGTTTTTTCATTTTCTTCGATAGCGCTGTTGATCTCTTCCATACTTACAGGCTCATTTTTCAATTTGTCCAATTCACCTAATAGAACATCTACCAGTTCATCTTTTCGATCTATTGAAGTTTGGCTGTTAAGTCTCAAAAAACCATGATCTCTATTGTAACCATAGCTGGCATAACCATAATATGCCAAGTCATTCGTTCCCCGCACAGCTTTATGGATCCTGCCACGCGATCCATTTAGTATCAGGTTAATCACGCGCATTGTAATGGCATCAGCATCATCTTGTGAAGGAGCAATAGAATTGATAGCAATATTTACCTGCTCAAAATTGTATTGATTTACAAAAGTTTTGTCAATATCAGGAACTATGAGCATTTTCTTTTCAAAATCGATCTTACCATTTGGAATGTTTTTGAATAACTCTCTGGCATATTTTTCAGCTTCATCTTTTTCCAGATCTCCAGTTAAAGTGATAAGAGCATTCTCAACTAAGAAATAACGTTCATGCATTTCTTTTAGATCTTTGCGCTTAAAAGATAAAATATTATTTAGTTCCTGTTCGGAAGTAGCACCAAAAATCGTATTTCCATATAGTTCGCTGCTTACAAATTCGTTATGCCATTTATAAGGATTGCTTAAAGATCTCTTATAATTGGCATCGGCATTTTCTTGAGCTAAAGCTATTTCCTGTTTGGAAAAGCTGGGATTCTGGAAAGCATCGATCATTATCTTCTGCAATTCTGGATAATCATCTTTAAGGCATTTGAACTCAATGAAAGTGCTGTTTTGTCGAACCGAAACATCGAAATCAACAGCATGATCTTCAAACCATTCTGTAATTTCGAGCGAATCGTATTTTTTGGAGCCGGATAACATCAGGCCGATCATAAAAGAAAGTGTTCCCACGTTCTCCAGAGATTCATATCTGCTACAGATCGGCAGATTTATAATTCCCTGAATAAATGGTTTTTCTGTGTTTTTTCGATAAAGTAAAGTCAGGTCTTTTTTCAATTCGATCTTTTCTATATCTGTTTTCACAACGATTCTTTGTTGCTGATTTTCCAATAGTGCTTTCGTTCCTTTGGGAACAGCATGAAATACTACTCTGTTTTTGGGAACAACATGGTCTAAAAGAGCTTTACTCAATTCTTCAGGTGACATTTTTTCCAGGATAGCCATTTCTACTGGATAATAATCTGCTATTCCATAACGCAGTAATGACCAGCCGATTACATTTGCATCTCTGCCAATACTTGGGTTAGTAAGCAGCCGTTCAGCTTTTTTTGTATTGATGATCGTTTGGATCTGATTTTGTTCAAATCCACTTATACTATATTTTTTTATTTCATCGTCGATGATCTGAACGATCTCATTAACTTTAGCAGGATCTTTGGCTTCAAATACGATATTGATGCTGCCTTCCGGTTCATTGGCCGATCCGCTTACGTAACCATAAATGTAATTTACCAGATTCAGTTCTTCGATTAGTTTGTATTTGATAGGTGATTTTCTTTTATCAAACAGAATATCAAAAGCAGTTTCCAAAGCTGGAGTATCTGCATAATAGGCAGCGGGCAAAATATATGTGATAAATGTAGTAGCCTGCTCTACTTCAAATTCCTCTACATATTCGATCGATCCATTACGAACATTTTCGGCAGGAAGATTAACCGGCTGCATCTGTCTTCTTTCAAAATTCTGAAACGCAGTTTCTATTTTCTGCAGCATTTCTTCCGCTGCAAAATCTCCCACAGCTACAAAGATCATATTATTGGGTGCATATCTCTGTTTATAATAATCTTCCAAACCATCACGCGTGATCTTCCTGAAAAGATTGGTATAGCCGATCACCGGAAAACTCCGATTGGAGCGGGTGTAGACAAGTTCATTATTACGCTGATACATTTTGGAACGCGGTGGGGAAGAGCGCATTACGATTTCTTTTAGAATTACTTCTTTTTCTCGTGCTACTTCAAAAGAATCGCAAACACAACTGGTGAGCTGTTCGGAAATATTTTCCAGAGCCATATCCTGATAATCTTTGGAAACTTCGATGTGAAAAGCGGTCATAACATCTGTAGTGTAGGCGTTCACCAAACTTCCCATCTCCTTTCCCATTTGCTGATATTCATCTTCCGTGTGATATTTTGTAGCTCCACCTGATACAATATGCTCCAGGTAATGCGAAATTCCTGCACCCAGATATTTTCCTTCATTCACAGCTCCGGTTTTTACAAAGCAGTAAAATCCAACGGATTCATTTATGCGATTTTCTTTTACTGCTACCTGCATTCCGTTGGGAAGTGTTTTCACAATCAGATTATTTGCACTCAATATTGAAATGATCAGTAAAATCCCGATCAAAATGATGATTTTTTTCATCTATCCTCCAATTATTATCTTATTTTTTTTCTTTATCTGAATGCATTTTTTATTCCATCGGATATGCTACAAGAAGTAAATTATTTTTCTGTAAAATTCATTTGACAACAAATTGAAAAATAAAGAATTTAGGAATGAATATTGATTAATCGAAAGCAATTAATGGAAAAAATGGCTGTTGTAAAGATTATTGCGTTTTCGCGAAAATAGAGTGTTTATAATTTCTGAACAATAAAAGTGTAAAATATTTTAAAAAAAAATATGGAGGAAAAAGTATGAAGAAAACAGTTGTTTTTTTAGTTTTGTTAGTTTTTAGTTTTAGTTTGGTTTGGGGGCAGACAAGTCCTATTAGTGAATCATTCACAAATGTCCCTACTTCAAGTAGCACTAGTTATTCAACAAGAGAATGGACAGGAGATGATGGTGGAACCTGGAATGCTACAGATTCAAGAGCCGATCAATCTATAACCGGTCTAGCTATTTGTATTAGAAATGGAGTATTAACATCGCCAAATGTTTCTGGTGGTATAGGTGATTTAACTTTAACTACCCAAAGAGCGTTTACTGGTGGTACAGGTAATTTAACAGTTAAAGTTAATGGTTCAACAGTTGGAACAATTCCTTATGATGCTACAGAGCAAACCAATTCTATTTCTAATATTGACATTGCCGGTAGCATAGTCGTAACAATTGAAACACCCGGTAATGGCGATAGAATAATAATGGACGATTTAACTTGGACAGCTTACGTAAGTACAGATCCAACCATATCATTAAGTACTTCAACACTTATTGGATTTACTTATGAAATAGGTAACGGACCATCAACAGAACAATCTTTTACTGCACAAGGTACAAATCTTACTGCTAATATCAATATTACACCACCTACAAATTACGAAATCTCAACAGGTTCGGGTGGTTCTTTTGTAGATACTAATCCAATTACACTTAATCAGAGTGAAGGAACAGTTGCAGAAACAACAATTTACGTTCGATTAAAAGCTGGATTGAGTATTGCTGATTACAATAATGAAGATATTACTGCTTCTTCGACAGATGCCGATAACAAAACAGTCACATGTAGTGGAAGTGTTACTGAAGAGTTACCGGATATCATTATTTCTGAAATCATGCAAAATCCGGATGGTGTTTTAGATGATAACGGTGAATGGTTTGAAATTTATAATGCCGGTTCTACAACAGTCAACATTGATGGATGGACAATTTCAGATAATGGCTCTGATAATCATGTAATTGATAATGGGGGAACTTTAAATATTGATCCTGGTGATTTCCTTGTTTTAGGAAATGATTCAAACTCCCTAACAAATGGTAATTATACCTGTGATTACGAATACACAGGAATTACCCTTTCAAATAGTGATGATGAAATAATATTGATGGATGGATTAACAGAAGTTGACCGAGTAGAATATGATGGTGGAACTAATTGGCCAGATCCTACAGGAGCTTCAATGGTATTCACTGGAAACTCAAATACAGATAATAATACTGGATCAAATTGGACGACAGCAACTTTACGTCAACCTTCATATGTTGGTACTACTGGAGATTTAGGCTCTCCAGGATCAAATGGTGACGACCAATCTCTTCCCGTCACCCTCTCATCATTCTCTGCCACCATTCAAAATGGAACACCCGAACTTTACTGGACTACCGAATCTGAACTGGAGAATATGGGCTGGAACATCTATCGCAGCGAAGAAGAAACAGGTATGGACAACAATAATTATCTTCTTCTAAACGGTGACATGATTCCCGGCATGGGAACTACCAGCATTCCAACAGATTACAGCTTTATCGATGATCATCCAATTACAACTGCTGGAACTTACTGGTATTGGCTGCAAAGTGTAAGTTACAGCGGTGAACTGGAAATGTTCGGCCCAATTTCTCTGCTGTTTGAACCAGGTGGAAACGGCAATCTTCCGCAGATCACAGAGCTTTCAAATAATTTCCCGAATCCCTTCAATCCAACTACAACTATCAAGTTCAGCATCGAAGAAAACGAAACAGGAAAATTGACAATTTATAACGTGAGCGGACAGAAGATTGTACAGAAAACATATTCGGCTGGAAATCACATTTTCAACTGGAATGCGGAAGATCAGGCCAGCGGAGTTTATTTCTACAAACTGCACACTTCGAGATATAACGAAACCAGGAAAATGATCCTGATGAAATAGTCCTTCGGAATTTCACAGGACAGGTCAAGATGAAATAGTCCTAGTTGGACAACTATAAAGCCCCGAAAATTTTCGGGGCTTTTTTGGTCTGTAAGAGTAAATTAAATAAAATTACCAATTATTTTATGCTGTCTAAAATAGCTGCCTTCAAATCTCCTCAGTTTGAATAGAATTAATTGAAAAATATTCCAGATAAACATGCTGCCGAAATTGAATAAATAGTGAATATAATTCAATTATTTATTCCTTGACTACATTAGCAAATTTAACTTTTGTCAATATTGATTTATGATATTTTATATAGTACAGGTGAATAAGACGTCAATAGGAATGATAACTTATTAAGTTTATTAACTGCTTTATTTCTTTTAGTATAGGAATAAATATATTTGCCATTGATACAAAAATTGTCAATAATCAGTCGATAAATATAAATAATATCACTGTTTGTAATGTACAATCTTATCCTGATTTAAACTTTCAAATGCAATTAGATATAGAGAATTTAATTATTTTATAATATTGAGTCCCCTCTAAAAACTCGATTTTAGTTTAACCATTTCACAACCTTCAATTTTATTGACGCTCAACAAAAATGGATCGAAAAACCCAAATTTAACTCCGAAATGGGCAAAACAAGCTCTGAAAAACTTCTCT
>JAIPJH010000123.1 GCA_021734245.1 Candidatus Cloacimonadota bacterium
GACTCTATATGAAGAGCCTGTTCAAATAATTCTTTATACATTTTTCCCCCATTTATTTTTTAGAGGAAAATTTCTTCATAGCTTTTTTTTCTTCAACTACTTTTTTAACTTCACCCACTCTTTTCTAAAAAGAACCATATTTTTGTAAAGAACACAGGTCAAATACATGTTATTGTAGATACATTTTCTGTCGCAAATCCAAATGTTTATTATGCAAAAGCATCTGATTCATTTCCTAATCCAAATCCAACGACTGAACTGGAAGTAGATGTGGACTTTGGTTTACATGAATTAATTTCCCATGACCTTTATGTTTCCGAGGACGGTGATGATGAAAACTCAGGTTTATCATTTGATGAACCTTTACGGAACATATCAACAGCAGTGCGCTTGATAGATATGAGTGTGGGAGTTGAAAGAACGATCCATGTATCTGCTGGAACATACTCTTATGCATCAAATCAACAGATATTCCCCTTTGGTTTCAAAGAAAATCTTTCCATTATCGGTGAAGATAAATCTAATACAATTATTGTTAATGATTCTTCTTCAGAAACATTTGCAATCTATGATTTGACTGGATTTAATAAGTTGTCTAATTTTTCATTTCATTATGATTACTCATTTCCTGGTGCAATGTGCAGTTTGTATTTATATGAAACCTTTAAAATATTAAATTGTGAATTTTCTGGAATATCAGGTGATTTCTTTATTGAATCAAGTGAATCGGATAACCTTCAAATTATTGATACTTATATACATGATGTAGTAACTACTGATTTTTCTGGTGTGATGTTGTTTCTGGCTAATGGAAGATTAGATAATGTTACTTTAGATAATTGCACAATTGTCACAAATCCTGATAATTCTGTTTCATCTTTAGATATTCATGTAAAGGATGAGTTTGTTGTTGAAAACTGTAAAATTATTAATAATGTCAGTATTAGTCAAAATACTGGTAATGTAATATTGAGGGAAAATCCAGGTGTTCCAACTACCAAAATTATCAATAATTGTCTATTCGCCAATAACTCATCTATATCCGATAATAATGTTGAAATCTATGGAACTGGTTATAATTCAATGAGTAATTGTACTTTTGTAAATAATTCTTCCACTTTTTCAACATTAGAAATGAAGGGAGATTTAGATTTAAACAATTCAATATTAAATAATCCTTCAAATGGCTATGAAATTTCACTGCCAAACGCTATTAGTATTGGCATTTTAAGTGAATTAAATGTATCTAACTGTGATATACTTGGTGGATATAGTGCAATATACAATCAGAACTTTGTAAATACGGTAAATTGGTTAGAAGGCAATATTGACGATGATCCACTCTTTCTTCTTTCAGGCGATGATCCATATCAGTTAACAGAACTTTCTCCCTGCCTCGATGCCGGTACACCTGATACAACAGGTTTATTCCTTCCACCCTGGGATTTACTACATCATCAAAGAGTATGGGATGGTGATGGAAACGGATTGGCAACAATTGATATGGGTTGTTATGAGTTTGGGGCTCCACCGGTAGTCAGTGTAGAAGATCCGGTTGTTATTCCAAATGATGAGATAAATCTATGTAATTACCCCAATCCTTTCAATCCTTCCACTACAATATCATTTAATCTTTTTGAATCAGGTAAGGTTAAAGTTGAAATATTTAATATAAAAGGGCAAATGGTAAAAACTTTAATGGATTGCACCACAGCACCGGGAATATACAATTGCATCTGGAACGGTCGTAACGATGCCGGCAAACGCGTCGCCAGCGGAGAATATATTGCCAAACTAAAGGTGAACGGCGAAGAGACAGCGGCGCATAAGATGATGTTGATTAAATGATAAGTTGGCTCTATCATCCCGATCAACAATTCTGACATAAACTCTCGTTCCTATAATTATGTCTGGGAACGAGATTCATTGACAACCATCCTCTTATTTTCATCGCTGTTTCCAAATAAATTTGAGGTTTTGTAATGACAAATTATCTGATTGCCATGCTGTTGGGACTGATCTTCAGCATTACTTTTCATATTTCTCGTGGAATGCAGCAGCAAGGCATCAAAACACTCACTTTCATCAAAGATAAATTAAAAGGTCATCAACCATCATTTTCCTGGAAAGAATGTAAACCGAATATTTACATTTTTGGAATTATCCTCAGCAACAGCGGAATTATCTGGGTTATCCTGGCCGGAAAATTTGCTCCCGCTTCCTATTTTACTTCCATGTATGGTCTGGGATTGATCGTTATGTTGTGGTATTCGAACAAGATTCTGAAAGAAAGAATTGATAAATGGGAATATCTGGGAGCTGCAATCCTGATAATTGGAACTGTTCTAATTGGCATCGATGGAATCTTCCAGCCAAAACTTAATTATGCAGAGATCGATCTGCAAACTATCTGGTGGTTTGTGGGAATATTCACAACCCTATCACTTTTTGCTCTCATTTTAATTCGCAATCATCGAAATCTGGTTTTAAAATCGATTATCTTTGGAATTTTTACGGGAGGAACTGTCAGCTTCGATCCTATCTTTAAAGGAATCGGGCAACACCTTCATCATAATTCCAGTTACTTTCCAGTTTCATCTATGGGTTGGACTGTCTTCTTGTTAAGTTTGGTTTTCACAACTGCTGCTTTCTGGATAACTCAATGGGGATTTTCCAAGAATGTACGAGCAGCACTCCTGATCCCAATGCATAATTCCATTTTTATTGTTTTTCCTATTTTTGTGCAATTGCTTGCATTGCCCGGTTACAAAATAACTTATCTTTCTTTGGTAGGAATTGTACTGATATTAGCAGGGAACTTGGTAATGAAAACCGATGAAATGAAGAGACTGAAAAGAAATAAGTTTTGACATAAAAAATGATGAAAATGAGTATGAATCATGCAGCTCGATCTGCCAGATCGAGAATAATTTGAGCGACCTGGCAGGTCGTACAAATTGGAATTGTTGGTTCGAAGAAGAATGAGCGACCTGTACAAATTGGAATTGTTGGTTCGAAGAAGAATGAGCGACCTGGCAGGTCGCTGTACGAATTGAACAGAATGAGGATTAGTTATGCAAAACCAATTCTTTTATCGAGAATTTTATAGAAGAAATCTTCCCCATTATCAGCCAGGAAACGGCATTTTTTTCATAACAACTTGTTTAGCAAAAGCACTATCAACAAAAATCATTTCTGAATTAAAACAGAGAAAAATTGATTTTCAAAATATGATCAAAAAAGTTTCTGAAAATCAAAAAATATTTGTCCTTAAAGAATTTCATAGAAGTTATTTTAGGGATTTTGAATCATTTATTCATTCTCAATCAAAAAAGGACTGGTTAATCAGAACATCTATTCAACAAGTTATCAAAGAGAATCTTTTATTTTGGGATGGAGTCAGATACAAATTAATTGCATTTTGTATCATGCCGAATCATTTGCATCTTATGATAAAACCTTTCCAAAAGGGTAAACACATGTATGAATCTTTGAGCAAGATAATGTTCACAATGAAAAGTTTTACGGCAAATGAATGTAACAAAATCCTTGATCGTTCCGGGCAGTTTTGGTTACATGAATCATATGATCATTATATTAGAAATTTTAAAGATTATGAGTATCATCTAAAATATCTTTTAGAAAATCCAGTGAAAAGTAATTTAGTTAATAAATGGAAAGATTGGAATGGTAATTGGCTTTATAAAGACTGGGATAAAATTGAGATATGAAATCTTCCAAGATAAAGCTGATAAAGGTTCGTAGCTCGATCTGCCAGATCGAGAATAATTTGAGCGACCTGCAGGTCGTACAAATTGGAATTGTTGGTTCGAAGAAAAATGAGCGACCGAGCAGGTCGTACAAATTGGAATTGTTGGTTCGAAGAAGAATGAGCGACCTGGCAGGTCGTACAAATTGGAATTGTTGGTTCGAAGAAGAATGAGCGACCTGGCAGGTCGCTTACGGGGAAATTATGATTCAAATTTACACCGGAAACGGTAAAGGTAAAACCACGGCAGCCTTGGGCTTGATCGTGCGAGCTCTAGGCAGGCAAAAGAAAGTCTGCCTGATCCAATTTATGAAGAAAAATTTCGAATACGGAGAAATCCAATTTCTTTCCAAACAGAAAAATCTCTATATTTTTCAATTTGGAACTGACAAATTGATCGATCCTGAAAATCCTGCCAAAATAGACTTTGACGAAGCGGAAAAAGCTTTCAAAAAATGCAAGGAAGTCATTTCTTCTCAGAAATTTGATCTAATCGTGATCGATGAAATTAATGTGGCAGTAAAATGGAAGTTGTTATCGCTTGAAAAGCAGCTTGAATTGATGCAAATTTCAACTGAATCTGAGATCGTGTTGACTGGAAGATATGCTGATAAAAGAACTATTGAAAAAGCCGATCTGGTAACAGAAATGAAAGAAGTAAAACACTACTTTAATAAAGGTTTTCAAGTTAGAAAGGGAATAGAATTCTGATGCAGAAACTGATCGAGCAAAATCTCTACAAAAAATCTATTATTTCCTGGCTGCTTTGGCCGTTTTCACTGATTTACTCTGTAATTATAATTTTAAGAAGAAAGCTACATTCAAATGGTTATCGTTCGTGCTGCAAGATCATCAGTGTTGGTAATATCGTCAGTGGTGGCAGCGGCAAAACTCCGGTTACGATTCTTTTAGCAAAACACTTACAGAAACAAGGAAAAAAAGTTGCAGTTTCGCATCGCGGTTATAAAGCAAAATACGAGAACGAGAATAAACTGATCTCAGATCAAAAACAAGTTTTTGATTTTGCTAAAGAAGCTGGTGATGAGGTATTTTTATTAGCTACCAAGCTTCCAGGAATTCCTGTAATTGCTGGTAGAGATCGCAAGAAGTCAATTCAACTTCTGGAAGAAAAATTTCCCGATTTGCAATACATAATTTTGGATGATTCTTTTCAACATCTCAAAGTTCAGCACGATCTGGATTTTGTGGTTTTCAGTGCCATCGGAGGAATTGGAAATGGATTCGTACTTCCTGCTGGAATTCTGCGCGAACCACTTTCTGCTCTCAAGTCTGCTGATTACATTATCTGGAATGGAAAAGGTGAAATTCCTGAAAAAATCCAAAAATATAAAAACCCGCTCCTGCGCGGAAATTATCAGATCAAACGATTTTCTGATAAAGATGGAAATACTATAAAACCAACTGGCAAATGCGTCTTACTTTCCGGGATTGGTTTACCGAAATCGTTTGAAAATACAGTTCAGCAAGCTGGCATAAATTTTGAAAAACATTTCCGTTTTCCCGATCATTATGATTTCCAGAGCAAAGAAATTTTAAAACAGATTTCTGCCGTTGTAAAATTGGGAAAAATCGATTATCTACTTACAACCGAAAAGGATTTTGCCAAGTTAAAATTCATCGAACACGACCTGCAACTGGCAATTGTTGAAGTGGAATTTGTTTTGGAGAACAAAGTAGATTTGAAGATCTAATGATGTTTTATCAACCTCAATAATTTCATAAAATCCACTCTGACAAGATAATCATCAATGCTTTGTTTTTCCTGTAAATCACCACCGGGAAACTCCGCATAATTATACTGAAATTGTATAATATCGTTAAATCTCAAATTGAAACCATAACCTGATGTGTCACCTTTTACTTCACCGGTAATATCTGAATAATACCCTTTTCTCAGTGAAAAAAGATCAAAGAAAATAATTTCATATCCTTTTCCCCATTCTCCAGGATTATCTGGTGATTCTTTACCAATTTGCTGGTCATCATAACTATAATAGAACGAAATAAGATTGGTGGAAAAAAAATCAATGATCGGATGAATTTTAAAATCCGGAATTAATTTTTTACTGATCACGATTTTCCCAGAGACAGCTGTCCGAATTCCCCAGGGTAAATAATCTGCCTGGCTTACGTTGATGTAGGTTATCTTTGATTTGGCAGGATTTATATTGTTGATGCTGCCTACTACATCCAAAGTACAGAATCCACCTAAAGCATTAGTTTCATTAAAAGGACTGATCCGTCCGATAAAACCATAGGAAGAGAATGATGATTCTCCAATTGAGTATTCCATTGGCTCAAACGAACCTGTTCCCATTGGCCCTAGTTTGCTATACAAATCATCATAACTGTAGCCAAATGATAACTCACCAAATTTATTGATCTTATTAAGTAAATCTGATTTGAGTAAATTGAATACGAATTCCAAAGAGTTCATACCAATGGCAAATTTCGTATCAGCATCCCAGGATTCGAAAGTTCCTATTACATTTCCCAAAGAATCAGTTTGAGTTTGTTCTCCATAACTCATGAAAGTTCCCAAACGATCTCTGTCGTTAGATATCGGTAAAAGAATTCCTAATCCATTCCAACCTATACTTACATATTTCGATTTTATGTAAATATCCGAGAAAACATTTTTAAGCCATGGTGTATCGGAATATCCATAAGCCAAACCTTTGTGATAACCAAGCTTGGCTGGATTGCTCCAAACTCCCAACGGACTTGTATCCCAGATGTCGGCTGCTCCGCTTTTATTACCAAAAGCTACACCTTTTGCTGAAGTATTGATTAATGTATAAATACAGGCAAATTCGTTAATGGAAGATAATTCAAAAATAATAAAAATAAGAATAAGCATCAATAAAAGTTTTCTCATTTCAACCTCCAATTCCCCAAAAAGTCAAGTCCAAATTTGTGTGTAAATTCCTCATATTGGATTTCACGCAATTTTCTTGATTAGTTATTTGTTATTTTCTTTCTTTGATTCATAATACTCGTCCATTATAAAATACTTTTTACCAGTAATCCATTTTTC
>JAIPJH010000124.1 GCA_021734245.1 Candidatus Cloacimonadota bacterium
AAATTGGTGGAACGATGTTTCACGAACATATCAACTTCGCGGAAAGTACCTTCATCAAACAGTAGATCAAGCCGTTCTCGTGCTGTTAATTTCTTCTTGGCATGCTGTTTTTCGATGCGAGCTTCTCCGCCCATCTGCTTCGTTTTTTCTACCCTCTGTTTCAAATCATTTAGTTTATCTGAAACCTTCATTTTCTCTCCTAATTTATTTTTTAATTATTATACATTTCTATTGGATGGCGAAAAATCTGAGTAGGCTGCAAATTTGTAAAGGAAAACTATAATAATTTTTGAATGATATTCATAATTTTATTTGCCGCGGTAAAATATTTAAATACTAACCTTGAAAAGGTCTATTGCAAGAATTCCTCTGAATGAAACCTTTTCAAGGCGTCTTGATAACTCCCGGCACTATTATTCCTGCTTCACGGATTATCAGGATATCAGCTTCTCGTCCTTTAATTCGGATTGCATCATTTATTGCAGTTTGGAGATCAGGTTTTGTTTTAATGAATATTTTCTGCAGTTTTTCATCGTCAATTTCCGAAACAATCCAGAGCTGGTATTTCTGCATGAAATCTACAAATTTGGCAGCTTTGTGATAACCAAGTCTGTATTCCTTTTCTATTTTGGAAAATACTTCATTAGGCGTGGTGCAAGAACTGAGCAGTTTATAGAAATTATCATTCCCGATTCCCTGCCGGCAAGCCGAAACTAAAATGAAAATGCCATCCTCTTTTATAGCATTCCGGGCATTTTCGATTGCTTTCTGCGATTGATACAGATCGATATCCAATGGCATTTCTACGATGGCAATCACGATGTCGGCCTGATGTTTTATCGGTACTTTGTAAATAGAATCTGCTGCTGGAATAATCTTATAGAAAGCTTCATTGATTCTGTCAAACTCTGCCGAAAAAACATTTTTGTCTTTATCGATCACCAGCAGGCAGGCCCAGGTTTCGGTTGGCAGCATTGCTGCCGCTTCCAGCATATCTTCGTGCACCGGATTGCCTTCCAACTGCATGATCTTTGCTTCCGGTAAAAGTGCAAAAGAATGATTTTTTTCGATGGTTTCGTAAACGGAAATTCCCGGCAGAATGCTTTTCCTGCCGCCGGTGTAACCAGCAAAATAATGCGGTTCCACCGAACTTACAATCAGTATTTTATCATGCTCAACAGCAAGTTTATTTACCTTGATTTTATTTCCTAGTGAGGTAGTTCCTAATTCCAGCATATCACCATTTTTAGCATCGTGGTATATGATATTATTTTTATAAATTTTGTAGAATCTACCAAAAATATTATGATATTCTTTCTCCGTTGGCTTGCGATGAGAACCCAGAGCCACGACAAAAGTGACTTCCAGTTTTTCGATTTGAGGATAAATTTCCTCAATTACTTTGACTGTTGGAGTAGCGCGGGTGCCATCATTTACGATTATTAGCAGTTTTTTCACATTTTGCAGGAAAATGGAAAGTTTATCTTTCAAAGAATTTTGAATCACTTCCTTCTCATTTTTTTTGGGAACTTCGTTGGGTTGGATGATCTGCAGATTTGATTCTTCGGGAAGATCTATTTCTTTAATTTGATTTGAATATTTAAATTTTACATTCATTGGTTTTCCTCTTTATTTACAACCATTCGGAAGGTCGAGATTTCCATAAAAGTACGACAACCATTCCGAAGGTTTGATTTGAATAATTGCATTTTATTTTCATAATTAGTTTTCCTTACTTACCGCGGATAGTTTTTTTAATAATCACTTTAGCAACAACATTTTTTTAGTTGGTGAATTGGGAATATTAAGTCTGTACAGATAAATTCCAGATGAGACTGGTTGATTGTGCTGATTACTACCGTTCCAGACAACCGAGTTAATAAGTTGATCGGTTAATGAGTTGATGGGAATAGTTTTAATTTTCTGACCCTTTAAATTATAAATTTCTATTTCAGCATTTTCTATTTGTCTGAAATCTGAAACCTGAAGTCTGATTTCTGTTCTTGGATTGAATGGGTTAGGATAATTAGATAATTCGCAAGAATTGATTTTTATAGTATTTTCATTTAATTTCGTAGATTCCAGACTTCTATATACATTATTTACAGGATAATCTCCATAGCTAATAGCATATAGGTAATCATCTTCAGTAATTGTAAGATATTGGATTTCTGCTATGGTCATTATTTGAGATTCTAATTGATTCCAAGTTTCACCATTATCTTCAGACATCCATACAAAACCAGTATATTCATTACAGCCTACAAAAATTCTATCTTGTGAATCTATAACAATATCTGTTACATAGAATTGGTTTGTTAATGTTTCCCATGTTTCACCATTATCAGAAGATCGATAAACACCACCGATAGCCTGTGTGTAATGTCCTCTGCTTCCAGCAAAAAGTTCTCCATTGGAATTTACTGCTAACGAGCTCAGGAAGTGATAGTTTAAACCAATTAATTCCCAGTTGTCACCTTGATCCAAAGAACGGTAAAGACCACCTTCCCCCATATAATGTTGAGAAGCTGCAAACAATCCTCCGGAAGTTTCAATAAAATCATTAAATATTTCATTTGAATTTGTAGATAAAACTATATTCCAGGAATTACCATTATCAGTTGACTTGTATATATGCCCCCAATTAGCAGCAAATAGATTATTAGAAGAATCTTTCATCATTGGTCCTGCTGTTGCCGGGAAATTAGTAAGTTGCCACGTAGTTCCATTATCAAAAGATACGTAAATTCCATCGACATTACTTACAAAAAGAGTATCTAAATCAAATAGAAAGGAAATACAACATCCTTGAAAGTCTGTTTCATTCCAGGAAAATCCATTATCATAAGAAATATACATACAGTCTTGAGTACCTAAATACAAATTTCCGATAATATCCTTTTCTATACAACGAATTGATGCTTCATCTTCATAAATTACTTCCCAATATTCCTGACAGTAAATTAAATAGAAAGTTGATAAGAATATTAAAAAAATAAAGACACCTTTTTTTTCCTTCATAATCTCCTCTCAACTGTCATGCTGAGTGTTCCGAAGACTTTCGGAATGTATCGAAGCATAAGGCAATACTTCATATAATGCTTTATCCTTCGACTCCGCTCAGGATGACAATTTTTTAATTGCTCGCATTTGTTCTTTGCAAACCACATCACACCCAAAACAGCAACAACGGCACATAAATAATTCCCAACAACAGCGAGATCGAAACCAGACTGGCAGCAAATTCTTTATCTAACCCTTCCAGCGAAGAAAAAATAAGCGTGTTGTAACCAACCGGTGCTCCACAAAAAACGATGACCAGAGTTTTAATGATCCCTTCAAATCCTAGAACAGCTGCAAAAGCCCAGCCTAAAAACATTCCCACTCCGATTCGCAAACCAAAAACAGTGAACATTTTTCCCAGGTTGAAAATATGAGGATGAAAATACAATCCCAACGAAAAGATGATTAAAAAAATGGTAGGTCGACCAACTATTTCAAAGAAATTTACATGAGTAGCTGAAAGTTCAATTTTCAATAAATTAAAGACAACTCCCAGGATCAAACCCCAGATCGGTGGTAAGAGCAGGAACTTTTTTATCGGGATTTTGGAACCTTTCTGGTTTCCGTATTTAATGGCAAAATAATAGGCAAAAGTGAAGATCATCAGGCTGTTGCCGAAATCGAAAATTGTGTATATTGCCAATCCCTGATTTCCAAAAGCAGCCAGGACGAAGGGCAAAGTGAAACCGGTATTCATGATGAGTGTTCCCACATAAAATGCTCCATGCGTTGCAGGCGGCATCTTGAATAATTTTGCGATCGGTGCTGAGATCAAACCGATCAACAGCATCGTTACTATTGCCACAAACGGAAGTAAAATGAATTTCAAGTTTAATTCTGCTGTAGCTCCAGATAGAAAAGTAAGAGATGGCAATGTAACATAAAAACTTATACGCAGAAGCGTATCTGCTGTGCTGCTGCTGAAAAGTCTGATCTTTTTGAGTGCAAAACCCAGAAAGAAAACAATGATGATCGGGATCACCTTACTCCAGAAATCTGTCAAAAATCCTCCGTTTATTTCGTCATTCTGACGTTATTCCCCTCTTGAGAGGGGTGCGACTTCAGTCGTGGGGTGTGTTCACGTTGTTCTTACGGCTTCGTGCCACTTCGCCGACACAGGTTGGAAGAATCTATCTTAGCTGCCAGATGCAAAGCTATAAGAATTTCACGAGATCCTCCCGTCTTCGCAAAGCTTCGCCGGACACAGTCCACAGTAAAGCTAAAGGTAACGTCAGGATGACGTATTTTTTTCCGTCATTCTGAAGCATCTCACATAGGTTGCTCTGATGAAGAATCTCAATATAATTGCGAATTTTGTCAAAAACAACTTCTAAATGACGTCCACTTATTCTCCTCAACCTGTATCTCGTTCACTCCTGAACGAGTTTCAATCTCGGACAAGAGTGTTCGAGTTACTGAAACAACGAAGATGCAAATCAGCGTTTGTTTCTTGTCAATTCAAATGTACCAGTAGTTATTTTTTTTCACAATTTGTTTGACGCAAAAGACCAGAAATTTAATTCACAAAATAGGAGAATATGATATGAAAAAAATATGTGTGTTTTGCGGATCCAGTCCGGGAGCAGATCCTGAATTCAGCGAAGTCGCAAAAGAATTGGGAAAGGAAATTGCTTATCGAAATCTGGAATTGATATACGGAGCATCGGATTTGGGTTTGATGGGAGTTCTGGCAGAAAGTGCTATTCAAAATGGAGCAAAAGTTATCGGTGTGATGCCGCGAATTTTTGATGGAAAAGTAGAACATCCCGATCTGGCAGAGCTTCACATCGTAGAAGGAATGCACCAGCGCAAATCTTTGATGTACGACATGGGAGATGCTTTTATGGCACTTCCAGGCGGAATGGGAACCTTTGAAGAAATTCTGGAAGTTGTTACCTGGGCTCAGATCGGTTATCATCAAAAACCGTGTGGGCTGCTGAATATAAATGGATTTTTTGATCAACTTTTGGAATTTCTGAATAATTCTGTAAAACAGCGTTTCATCTGGGAAGCACATCGAAAAATGCTGATGAGCGATACCAGAATTGAAGGTTTGTTCAACCAGTTCGAAAATTATAAAGCACCCAATATCGAGAAATGGCGTGACAGGAAATAAATTCATCTATTTTGTCATCCTGAGTAGTTCCAATTTTATGGAACGTATCGAAGGATATGGCAATAATATTAAATAATTCTTATGAAAAAAACCGAAATCATCAATTTTACTGGAATCGGGAATGTAGATTTCGTTCCCAGGAAAAGAGCAAAACGAATCCGCATCACATTAAAGCCTTTCAAAGGAATCAGGGTTTCAGTACCATTTGGAATTTCCTTGAAAACAGCTCAAAAATTTGTCTTGTCAAAGCAGGATTGGATTTTACAGAAACAAACCGAAATTGCTGAATATGAAACAGAAATCAATAGGTCTCAAATTGAAAATGAACCGATCGATAAAAAAGCTGCCTGCGATCACCTTTATAACCGCTTGATCGATCTTGCTCAAAAACATAATTTTGAATTTAATCGAGTTACTTTCCGACAGCAGAAAACCCGCTGGGGAAGCTGCAGCCCAAAAAACAACTTAAATCTGAATATTCGACTATTCAAGCTTCCGCAGGAACTTCAGGATTATGTAATCTTGCACGAACTGGTTCACACAAAAATCAAAAATCACAGCCCAAAATTCTGGCAGGAACTGGAAAAAGTATTACCTAGAGCAAAAAAATTGAATAAGCAATTGAAGCAATATAAAATCTTGGCATTATAATATTTTGAATATCCCAATTTGCAGACTATAATATTTCACTTTTCATTTGACTATTTGATGCTTTCTCTTCATTTCGGATTTGTTGATGGATAAGGAATAGATTCTAATGCGAATAGTTATCTTCAGTATAATAATAATATTTCTATCTGGCTGTAATCAGGTAAACCTGGTTTCTTCTGGAAGTGATATTGCTAAAGTGATCTGGAATCTTCCACAGCATAATAATCTTGTATATCAAAATAAAAATACTTTGGATGAAAATTTCTTTGAGAAAGCAGAATCGACACTTGATAATGGTTTTCTTTATATAATTCTTTCCAGCACAGGAAGTCCGGCAGCAAACCTGATCAGCACTTTTACCAAGCAGGAATACGCTCACACTTCTATTTCTTTTGATGAAAATCTGGAAACTGTGGTTAGCTATAACGGCGGAAATGGGATTGCAGCTCCAGGCATGAATTGGGAAACAGTTGATTTTTTCAATCAGAAAGAAGATGCAAGCTATATTATCTATCGTCTTCATGCTAACAAAGATCAGAAGAAACAGGTCTTAAATAAAGTAAGACAGATCAATGAGCAAGGTAGTTCCTACAATTTTCTGGGCTTGTTTTTACCTTTCAAAATGCGTGAAAATATTATGTATTGTTCGCAGTTTGTTTATTCTTTACTAATTACTGCTGGATTAGATTATTTCCAGATCGATCCCTGCAAAGTTCAACCTATAGATTTTATCAGATTAGATTATGATAGAAAACTTGAATTCTGTGGAACAGTGTTTTT
>JAIPJH010000125.1 GCA_021734245.1 Candidatus Cloacimonadota bacterium
TCGCAGCCGGTCAACTCATTTCTCAATAAATATTTTTTGGGCACTTTTTCGCCATTTTTAGAAGAATTTGTTCTATTTTTCAAGCACTTAGCTCATTATTTTTGTGGTTTTGGATGTTTTTTGCCGAAACTTGGGTTAGAATAAATTTTTCTTTTTGCTTAAACCCCTCTACGGCTAAAGCCGCATCTCCCCTTGTCAGGGGAGAATTTCTTCGATTTAAAACTAATAGAGAAAATTCTTTTCTTTTATTTTTCTTTCAAATCTGCTTTCACTTCCCCCTGTCAAGGGGGATCAAGGGGGTTAATGTTTTCATCAACTGCTTGCGTGTTTGTCTCAAATATGAGTGTTTCATTTGGATAAATTTTTCCTCGTTCAGGAGTGAACGAGATACAAAACTTGCTGAGAAGCTGATTCGCTGAAAGAATAAAAGAAAAACCCTCTTTAATTCTCCCTTACAAAGGGAGACAATTTGGAAATGGAAGAATGTCGCTGAAAGAATTATGTTCATTGGCTGAAATGCTACTTCTTCATCGCTCTAATTCTTCGTAGTCCTTTTTCCTTGAGCTGACGAACTCGTTCCCGGGAAATATTCATCTCTGTGGAAATTTCTTTTAATGTCAGTTCATTTTCATATAGCAGTGTTAAAACTTGTTTTTCTTCTTGCGGCATATCTTGTGGCAGGTCGATTCTGGTAGTTTTTGGTGTTTCAACAGCTTTTTTATCTTGAGTTATTTCTTCGTTCAATTCACCGGAATGCAGAGAAGTTTTGGTTTCTTTTTCCAAAGCTGCTATGATGTATTTTTTTATCCAGTAGCTGGCATACGTGCTGAATTTTGTGCCTTTATCGTCCTCAAATTTATCGGCAGCTGTCAGAAGTCCGATCATGCCTTCCTGCTCCAGGTCTTCGTGAGGAACGCCGTATTTATTGTATTTAGCAGCGATGCTGCGAACCAAGGGCAGGTATTCAACTACAATTTTTTCTTTGTTCATATCAAATTATTTTCGGAATTGTAATCACAAAAGTTGTTCCCTCACCTTTCACGCTTTCCACTTCAATCTCACCTTTGTGAAGATTTATGATGTGCTTCACGATGGAAAGACCCAAACCAGTTCCACCCATGTGGCGGGAACGAGATTTATCGACCACATAAAATCTTTCGAAAAGTCGGGAAAGATGTTTTTCTTCGATACCCATTCCTGAATCGGAGATTTTTAGAATGAAATCGGATTTATCTTCCAGAACTTCTATTTTAACTTCACCTTCTTCAGTGTATTTGATAGCGTTATCTATCAGGTTGATAAGTACTTGCTCGATCTTGAAACGATCTGCCTGGAAGTAACTTTTTTCGGTTTGAACTGACGTGATGAATTTGAGTTTTTTGCTATTTATTCGATGTTCAAAAATGTGTTTTAGATTTTGCAGCATATCTTCGATAACGATGTTTTCCAATTCGATCGAGCGATCATGTTCCAAACGGGAAAGTGTAAGAAGATCGTTCACAATGCGAATCAACCGATCTGTATTGCGCTTTATCACGATTATATAATTCTGCTGCTCCTGGCTGAGTTCTTCTTCAAATGTTTCCAGGTAACCTTTGATGGAAGTGAGAGGAGTGCGAAGTTCGTGTGAAACATTCAAAATAAAATCTTTTTTAATAGTTTCCAGTTTGCGGATTTCGGTAATATCGTACAAGATGAAAACAGTTTCTTCAGTTAGTGCAGAATAGGATGTACTGCAGAGATAATGCTTGTCTTCCAGATTTATATCTTCGGTAATGCTGTCAGGATTTTTGAAAATTCGATCTGCAACTTCGTAAAGTTCTTTCAGTCGAATCACGTTCCAGAAATACTGATCTTTTACCTGCTGCTGATCCACCAGATCATTGAAGCTCTGATTGGATATGGTGATGAACCCCTTTTTGTTTTGTATCCAGATCGCTTCTTTTATCGATTCGATTATCGTATTGAATCCTTCTTTTTGTTTGGAAAGCTTTTCTTCATATTTCTGCAAGCGTTCCAGAAGAATATTCAAATTTCTAAAAGTCTCAGCAAATTCCTGGCGAGTTATTTCGGAAAGCTCTTCAGCTTCATTTTTAGTGATTTTTGCAATTTGAGATGTAATTTTTTCTACTGGTTTCAGGATAGATCTTAAATAAAAATAGATGATAAGAACACAAATAATAGAAGCAAGTAACGTGATGATGAAAAATGTGAGAATATCAAGCTGGTACGAATCTATCAGCAAGATAAATACTGTGAAACTTGCGAAGATAATTGCCAGATTCTTGAAAACTCTTCTGAAAATATTCATGTTATTCTTCTATCTTGTAGCCGACTCCACGCACATTTTTGATTAATCTTGCTGCCTCACCCAGTTTTTCTCGCAGATTCCGCACATGAACATCTACAGTTCTATCCACGACGATCTTGTCATTTCCCCAGAGGTGATCTAAAATCTGATTGCGTGAAAAAACCCAGCCAATACGGGTTGCCATCAGCTTTAGTAGTTTGAATTCTGTGGGTGTAACATCGATTTTTTTATCATCGACCAGCACTTTGAATTTGAGTAGATCAAGCTTTAATATTCCACCGATCGTGATAGATTTTTTTGCTTCTTCTTTTACTTTGCCACGGCGCAGAACAGCTTTTACCCGAGCTACTAATTCTCTGGGAGAAAAAGGTTTAACCACATAATCATCAGCACCAAATTCCAAGCCGAGAACTCGATCGGTTTCATCGCCTTTGGCTGTAAGCATTATGATTGGTATTGATGAAAAATGTTCATCTTTTTTCAGTTCTTTGCACACGTCGAAACCATCTGCATCGGGCAGCATCAAATCTAAAATTATAAGATCAGGAATTTTTTTCTGCAGGAACTTATGCAGTTCATCTGCAATTTCAAACTGCCTTTTTTCAAAACCTGCTTTTTTCAGATTGATCGCAACCAGATTTAGAATATCAGGTTCATCATCTACGATCGCAATGAGTTTTTTCATATCAAATCCTTTTTCTCAATTATCCTTCGATAAAATTCAGCTTTCGCTGAATCACTTTCATCCTTCGTAGTACTACGGAGAACGGACAGGATGACAATTCCGAATTCACATTTTACCAATGTCATACTAAGTAGTTTCGAAAAAATTTGAAACGTATCGAAGTGTAGAAATTTCTGAAGAATTATTAAACATTATTTTTTTATTTTCCATTCTTCTTTTTCTGCAGTCTTGCCCAGGTGTCCCGCAGGGTAACAGTTCTGTTGAAAACGGGATTTTCCATTGTACTGTCTTTATCGACGCAGAAATATCCCAGACGTTCAAATTGACAGCGATAACCGGCTTCTTTTGCTGCCAGGTTTTTTTCCAGTTTACAGTTTCTCAAGATTTTTAATGATTCAGGATTTATAAAATCCAAGAAAGTTTTTCCTTCGGGAAGATCGTTCGTATCTTCCACAGTAATCAATCTATCATAAAGCCGAACTTCTGCATCGACTACATCAGTTGCAGAAACCCAATGCAAGGTTGCTTTCACTTTTCTGCCGTCGGGAGATTTACCGCCTTTTGTAGCAGGATCGTAAGTACAATGCAATTCAACGATATTTCCATCATTATCTTTTATAACTTCATTACAGGTAATAAAATAAGCATAACGAAGCCGCACTTCCCTTCCGGGAGCTAAACGGAAAAATTTCTTAGGTGGTTCTTCTATGAAATCAGCTTTTTCCAGGTAAATTTCCCTTCCAAAAGGAACCAGGCGAGTTCCGGCAGATTCATCTTCAGGGTTGTTTACAGCTTCCAGTTCTTCTATCTGATTTTCAGGATGATTTGTAATGACAACTTTTAGCGGATCAATGACTGCCATCATGCGGGGTGAAGTTTTGTTCAGATATTCCCGGATCGTATATTCTAAAAGTGCATAATCTACCACGTTGTGAGCCTTAGATAAGCCTACTTTTTCCACAAAGTTCTGAATCACTTCGGGTGGAACTCCGCGACGACGTAATCCGCTCAAAGTAAGAAGTCTGGGATCATCCCAGCTTTTAACGATGCCTTCTTCCAATAAAGTGAGAAGTTTTCTTTTGCTCAAAACTGTATAATTCATGTTCATTCGGGCAAATTCGATCTGGGTAGGATGGAAAACATCCAATTGCTCTAAATACCAGTTATAAAGCGGACGATGAGCCTGAAATTCCAGAGAACAAAGAGAATGCGAAATTCCTTCGATGGAATCTTCCAAACCGTGTGCCCAGTCATAAAATGGATAGATGCACCACTTGTTGCCGGTGCGGTGATGTTCAGCATGACGAATACGATACATCAGCGGATCACGCAGCAGCATGTTGGGAGAAGTCATGTCAATTTTAGCACGTAAAACATGTTCGCCGTCTTCAAATTCACCGTTCTTCATTTTTTCAAATAGTTCCAGGTTTTCTTCGATGCTGCGTTCACGAAATGGACTGTTCTTACCCGGTGTTTTTATTGTTCCACGATTTTCGCGAATTTCTTCTGCAGATTGGCTGTCTACATAAGCTTTTCCTTTTTTTATCAGTTCAACAGCATATTCACACATTTTATCGAAATAATCGGAGGCGAAGAATAATCTGTCTTCCCAATCCGCTCCCAGCCAGGCGATGTCCTTGATTATTCCGTTCACATATTCTGTGTCTTCCGTTTCCGGGTTGGTGTCATCGAATCTCAAATTGAACTTCCCACCATATTCCCTGGCGATATTGTAATTAGTTAAAATCGCTTTGGCATGACCGATATGCATCAATCCATTTGGCTCCGGTGGAAAGCGTGTGTGAACTTCTTTATAATTTCCGCTTTTCAGATCTTCATCGATGATCGTGCGGATAAAATCCTTTGTTTCCAAATTTTCGTTTGATTCAATTTTGCTCATCAAATTCTCCTTTTATTTATCTTTACTTAATAACCCTCAGACCAACATCAAAATGTATAGTTACATTTAGGTGTTGGTCAGCTCCCTTCAAAGGGAGCGAATAAGGAAGAAGTAATCTGCATACTTTCCTTATTCTCCCCCTGACAAGGGGGAATAAAATTTATCCCGTGGAATCCTATGGATATTCCACTGGGAGGGGGGTCATGAAGTTTGTTGCAAATTTCAAAATTTATCATCTCTCCTTTTATTTACGGAATAAATCACTTAATTTATTATAAATATTAATTATAATCAGTTCAGGATTCACATGTCCTTCAATTTTTTTCTGCATCATTTCCAGATGTTCGATGAAATCTGTAGCATAATCATCGATATTCGGATTCATTTCATATAAAGCTTCCAGAAGGTCAGGTTTATCCAGGTTGATGATCTCATCGGGATAATTTTGAAAATAAGAAATATCTGTAATCCAGATGATGAGGTGTGAAATGATCTCGCTGAGAATATTGGAAGATTTACTGCTGCGATATCCAGCTGCAAATTCGATAAATTTCAGATCATCTTTTGCCAACACCATTTTGATCAGTTCCAGAGTTTTTTCTCTGGATTGAATTCTGCCTTCATCTGCCAGACGCAGAGCTTTTTCCAGGCTGCCGTTAGCAATTCTGGCATACATTTTTGCTTCCACGTCATCTAAGTCGGGATTCTCAGCCAGTTTATCTTCTATCATTTTTTTGGGAATAGATCGGAAAGGAATTTGCTGACAACGTGATAAGATGGTCGGCAACAGAGAGTTCGGCTTGGAAGTCGTCAAAATTATTACGGTATCGGAAGGTGGTTCTTCCAAAGTTTTCAGGAAGGCATTTGCTGCCTGGATCGTCATTTCATGGGCATCTTCGATGATGTAAACTTTATATTTTCCTTCATTTGGGGAAAGCGAAATTCTGTGCTCCAGATAACGTATGCTTCCGATCCTGATATTGGTATTTGCTGAAAAGAAAAATTCCTTCCAGGCATCACTTTTTTTATTTTCAATATAAGCTTTATGTTCTTCCAGCATTTTATTGGATTTTATTTTTCCTTCTAAAGAAATATCCAAATTAGGAGTTGGAAAAACAAAGATAAAATCAGCATGATTAAAGTTCAAAAATTTCTGACAGGAATTACAAATACCGCAAGGTCGTTTTTCTGCCGTAGAAGTACAATTTAAAGCCATTCCAAAAAGATGAGCTGTAGAGAATTTGCCGACCCCTTCCGGGCCATAAAACAGATAACTATTTGCTATTCTGTTATTCTCGATTGCGTGTTCCAGTATTGAGATAGCTTTTTCCTGTGCCAGAATATTTCGAAACATTTTTTATCCTTTATCTTCAATTATCTTCTTAATGAAAGGACTTTCAAAATCTTCTGCTAAAATGTCCAGCAGGATTTCATCATATTTCTTCCCGCCCATTATTATTGCCTGTCTTCTGCGGCCAATTTCTTTAAA
Organism: Candidatus Cloacimonadota bacterium; assembly: GCA_021734245.1. Lineage (NCBI taxonomy): Bacteria > Pseudomonadati > Candidatus Cloacimonadota > Candidatus Cloacimonadota bacterium. Next base: position 6,386 of record JAIPJH010000125.1, read on the forward strand.
GCCAACTTTCTTATAACTTTTTAAAGCCCTTTCATTGAAACTGAAAGTCTCCAGCATAATGTTATTCAAATTCAGAATATTGAAACCATAATCCAAAAGTAAGGAAAGAGCTTCGGATCCGTATCCTTTTCCCCAGTAATTTTTGTTGCCGATAAAGATTCC
>JAIPJH010000126.1 GCA_021734245.1 Candidatus Cloacimonadota bacterium
GTCTTTTGTCATAATAATTCTAGATTTCCTGTTATTTTGTCAATTTTTTCTGGATCATCCGGACCAATGGCACAACAAGTAATGGTTATTTTTCCACCAAATTCAGTTAATCCTTTATCTTCGATTAGGGAGCAGGGAATTCCGGCTTTCTTGGCCTCATTGTATGAATTAACAACATCAGATAAACCACCCTGTAATACTATTTTCACAAATGAATTATTAATCCACTGATAAATTGGTTGATCTTCATGTAATACAACTTCCTTATGAAGAGTTTTATAGATTCCATGTTCATAAATTTTATCCCAATCACGATTTCCATACTCCCCAAAAAATGCATCAAGTAATACAGCTAAAGAAGCGTGAGCTCCTTGAGCTATCATTTTTCCTTTCCTCATTTTAGGATCCGTATCGGTTCTCATTACTATGACTTGTTTAGGCTCTTTCATTTTCTCTTATAGTTCTTTCTTTTAATTCTTCGATTTTTTCTTTGAACATCCGGTTGAGTTCCATTAGATCATATTCTTCCAAAACATATGATAGTTTTGATATTATATCTTCCTTCAAATCCATCAATGCAGAAATTTGTGGTGTATGTTCTGGCCTGATTCCTATGGCCGTACACTCGAATCCAGTTTCATCAGAGATTTCCTTAATCCTATCCCGGTTAGGACCTACATTAAAGGCTCTTATACACTTAGTCCTGTCAAGATATTTTACCTTGACCCATCTTTCTTCTCCTATTGGAAAAAGACTATCTAAAAAATCATTATGATCTGAGCTGTCCATTTTTTTCTCTTTTAAATACGTAATATTCTGAATTATCTGAGGTCCAGAAATTTTCATACTTAATAACAGTATGACTAATTAATTCCCAGCCAGCTTCTCCAAGAAAATCTAATTCACTTTCTGATAATCTATGCGTTACCCGCTTATATTCCCATTGTTTCATAATCTATAATTTAGTCTAAAAATATCCAACGAAAAAGTAAAAATACTAAAACTAGGGTTACCCATGGAAATCCGTCATCATCATCGTCATCTTCTTCATCATCTTCATGATCGCCAACAACCACTTTTCCATCACTTTTTTGAACGACTTCTCCTTCTGTATTAATAACTCTAGGCTTAATCGTTTGGTTCTCTGCCAGCTTGATAGGAAATACATCCCCATAATCATCTTTATAATAGATCAGATTTTCAGAATTTTTGTTTACCACAAAGTAAGTCCCTGTATAGTGATCCATTGCTTCTTTAATATCGGATTTATTTTCCAAACGGACTAAATTGCCTTCAAATAATCCTGCAATTGCTAACTGACCATATTCATCTTTTTGGATAATATAATGAGTCAAACTATCAGAAACAAGAAACTTAGAATTGGATTCATGCTTATATGATACTGCCTGAGCATCAATCAGTATTTCCTGGTTTGTTTTTTCCGCCATTAATGGAAGAACCATTACTATGGCAATTAAGACTATAAATATCCTTTTCATTCTTCAAATGTATTTGTTCCTTCAATAAGGGATTGAACATAATCTTTTTCTTTTTCCTCTTCATCCGTTGGTTTAGAAGCTGGGGGTTTAGCCCAATTACCATCGGTATCCTTTTTGATATTTGATGGAATTCCAATGGTTACTTCCTGAACGCTCCATGTCAAAATATCTGAAAGCGAGTTGCTTCCCATATTTCCTCCTGACCAGCTGAATTTAACAAATGGAATATCTGAGGCCTCCTCGAAAATTATTCTACCGATATCAAATGAGCCCAAAACCCATTTTCCATCAAGTGGAATAAACATTGTCATGAGCCCTCCTTCAGTTTGAAAGTAATTATCAGTACCGGGTATTAATCCCAAATAATGAGTTCCCATAAGAATTTGTCCTATTTCAGACATTTCGTTTCTAGGTTTATCTGGATCTTCAATCCCGCATCCACACATACAACTATACATGGTAAGGGATATTACGGTGATTAGTGCTAAAATTGTTTTTTTCATTTTTATATTGTTAAAATTGTTTTCCCTTGTTTTCTGTGTGAAAAACTTATATGTCCATTCCCTTTAGTCCATAATATTTCTCCTGCCCCGATCCCCATAGCTTTCATTGGGTTGCCATTTCTGAAAAACCCATTCAGGATCTTTCCTTCCATTGTCTCTCTTTTCTGTGTATCCTCGTGGAGTTCAGAAAGTCTTGTAAAATCGTTCTTTGGCTGGTGCCCCAATCCTGTATCCCTTGAGGTATACATATGAACTAGTGTTCCCCCCTCAGCCCTAGTATTTTTGTCACCAGCATAATGCGAATTCCTGGGAAACCATCGCCAGTGATTTATTATTTCTCTATCATCTGACGAACTAAATCTAGTTTTTATCATCATTGATCGGATCGCTTCAAATATTCTTTTGCCTGAAGTCATTCCTTCGACATAGCCGGAGGACGATGATTTAATAACGTATAAATCCTCGATCAACACCCCGCTAAGAATATTTCCCTTATTATGGGCTTCTTCCATCTCATCAATATTATCCTCAGTAATGAGGTAAAATTTATCTTCAAATTCCCAAGACATATTTTGCTGTTTCTATTTCTTTTTTATCACCAGTATGTTTTCCTTCAGAGTCGGAGAGCTTAATAGTTGGGGTCCAATCTCTTCCTTCTGGTTTAGCAGATGTGATTTTGATCACTATATTAAGAGGGGTAACACCAACATCATTTGAGAAGTTGGTCCCAATACCAAATGAACATTTTATTTTTCCTCTACAATAATCTTTTATTTCTACGTCTCGCTCTGGATTTTGTCCATCAGAAAAGACTATCACTTTACTCTTCGGGTCAATCCTTAGCTTCTCATAATGTGCTATCACCTTATCAGTAAACTCTAGAGGATCTCCAGAATCATGTCTAACCCCGTCGTATAGCTTAGCAAATTTTGTATCAAATGATTCAAAGAATGCTTCGGTCGTGAATGTATCTGATAGTGCAATACCTAAATCTCCGCGGAATACATCGGACCAATTTTCCATAGCCAATTTGTTGGCCATTTTATATCCATATTTTGCTGCATGAAACATAAACCATTCATGAGCATGAGTTCCTATAGGAGTTAAATCATACTGGTGAGCAAAGTGAACATTGGAAGTTCCCACAAAGTTATCATTGTGTAAGACCCAGTTTTTAAAGCCGCTAACGACCCTCTTCTGTTCGTCATAGGAAAACCTTCTACGGGTGCCGAAGTCTGCGTAGTGGACTCCATTCATGCGAAATAGCTGAGCTTTTTCACCTATCGGAACTACCTTTGTTCTTCCCTCCATCACATCTAATGCCTTTCCAGTCATTAGAAAATAGAGTTCTGAAATAAGAGCCATAAGAGGGACTTCCCAAAGAATGGTTCTATACCAGTATCCTTCTATGGAAACCTGTAAATCCCCTCCTTTCTGAATGATCCCAATCTCTGATGCATCATATCGATACCCCTGGAGAAAATCCAAATATGTTGGGTCCAAAAAGTAGCACCAAGATTCCATCCATTTTCTTTCTGGTGCTGTCATATAAAGGCTTTCCATATTTTTTACTTCCTGACGAAGTCTTTCTGCAAATCCTTCGGGGAATTCGGTTTTACCTCGATTGATGAAATCATATCTTACTCTCGCACGAGGAAACTTCTTTATAACTGCCATTTGCATGGTGAGTTTATAAAGGTCTGTATCTAAGATGCTATTAATTATCATAATTTTCTTACTCTTTTGATTGCTCTTTTCAATTTCTTCTGGCGATACTTCTCAGCCTTATCTCCATCAAAGTGCCATTTAAGTTGATTCAACATATTTTCAACATCGCCAATCTCCTCATGGAGATTTTCCCAAGCTTCCATATGTTTCTTTTTAGAACCATCTTTAGTCCGGCGGAGCTTTATGACAGCTTGGAGAAGCTCCCCCATTTCTTCTATTGTCTGATCTAACTGTGATTCTACACCCAGTTTTTCGCCTATTTCTTTATAGACATCTTTATTCCATTCTTTCATATTAAAATATTAATGATCCTTCGTCATCCCACTGACAATAGAGTTTTCCGTTTTCACGGAGGATAACATATTTAAGATCTTCTGTGTTATTTTTACTCATGCAGTTATCGTCAATTGCTATAGACATTCCCTCATAAGAATAAACCATTGCTCCAAATGGAAGTCTATAAAGGGGCTTTCCATAACCTCCTCTATTAACAATAGTTCCATCAATAGGATCATCGGGGTCCAAAAATTCATTCCCTGTAATATATCCCTCGATTTCAAAAAACTTATCTTCATCACAAGAATTATTTTTTACCCATTTAGTTTGGGGGGATTCAATCCTAGGGTCTTCATCAGGATAGTATAATTTGCGAAGGGTAATTTGATTAGCCCCTAGATCATAACACTTTTTATAAAGCTGAAATGGCTTTATTTTATTATAGACATTGGTCATATTAAGGGAAAGGCGAAGATTAAATCCCTGTTTTTTAATAAATTGTGTTAATTCTATTAATGATTTTCTAAGGACTTCTGGTGTTCCGTTAATATCCCAATTATTATCAGAATCAAAAATATCTGAAACGGATAGAGAAACAGTATTAACCCCCAATCTTTTTAATAATGAAATATTTGGATAATATTTAGCTAGCCTCCCGTCATCATTCTCGAGGATAACGGATTCTTCTTGATTCGTTAACATAACTCCCGAAGTTTGGAGTTCCACATTTGGAAATGGGTGATGTTCCTTTTCCAAAACTAGAGCTAGCTTGGATAGAAAAGATGTATTCTGGAGAGCTTCTCCAGTTCCAGTAAGAATTAAGGTATTAACACCATTCATAGCAGCATACTTGATACGCTTTCGATATGAGATTTCATCAAAATGATCCTCATAAGGGGATTCATGCATGCTCGAAACACAAAATTTACAACTGTTTACGCATCCTTTTGTTGGGACTACTATTGAAATACTTTGTATATTCATATTAGCTTTCTAACATTAGATCAATTAATTTTTCCTCATCAGAATTATTCAAGATTTGCTTCCAATACTTAGGCATCTTCTTGAATACATGGACCATTTGTTTTTCTGAGAGATATCCCTTCTTTTGAAGTTGTTTAGCAAGGGAGGTAAGAAATTCGCCGTCAGAACCGGTAAACCCTACATTATTATGAACTCTAGTGGCTTCCCATTCTTTCTCCTCTTCAGTCTGAAATTCAAAGATTTTAAGGAGTGCACGCTTAGCCCATAGTGGATCTGAAGCTAATTTGTTCCGGATGAACTCTTTTTTATGGTTATTAGTTATCTTAAGCATATCTTTAATTAGATTTATAATGCTAATATAAGAAAACCTGCGTAAATACTACGATACTATGGGAGGTATTTTATTATTTTTCCCCATTTTTCCTTATTTCTTCCAGCTTTTTCTTTAGCCTTTCTGCTAACTCATAATCTTCTTCTGAAAGAGCGTTGTTTATTTTTTTCTTAATTTTTTCTTCATCATCTATAAAAAGCTCATCCCCTTCTTCCAAAAAATCTGGCTCAATATAATCTGCCCATCCGGTCTTGCAAGTTTCTATTGGGAGCTGGATAGTAAATTTATCCTTTCCTGTAAACAAAGAGGTCAGCATATCTGCTTCCTTTGATAAATAAACCGAAGCATTAGCAATCCCCATGAAGGTTAATTGTTTTCCAACAAAAGTAAAATCCTTTTCACCATCCTGGTAAATAATAGGTTTTATCCTAGTTATGGAATCTCCTTTTTGGAAATTATAGATAGTTTTTTCCTCTTGTTTCATGATAAAAGTTTATTTAGTTCGTCCCACATTTCTTGGAACCTACCGTCATATAGATTCTTTGTAAAAAATTCATGTTCGTCTCGGTACATGTTACTCATTGAAGATTTGCTTTCCGTAGAAAAAGTAGCATTAGCAAGACGATCACATAATTTTATAAATGTGCAATGCTTATATTCGGATATTTCTTTATAATATTTTTCGTTTGCTCTTTCTTTTCGGGTTCTCCCCTTTTCGTTAGTGCAACGGAAAGCATATTCTGCTATAACCTTATTGGTGGCCTTTTTAACATTATTGTAGGTTTCTCTGGCATCTTCAATGATATCATGAGTCCAGCAACCCCCGAGAACATCTGCTCTGTCCTCTTCTGGAATAAGATGGATATACTTATTTGCGAAGTCAACAACCATAGTTAAATGAAATGCATAGTTATGAATTGCATCATAGTTATGATTAACTTCGCGATGTCTACGGATAGCATAATCTTTTGCTACCTCATCTACGGATAAGTATTCTCTGTATTCCGGCATAATTTTTTTGTTTTATATCAAATATAAAAAAATTTATAGAATGTCTAATAGATCGAGTGAATTCATAATAAGAACCCCATTCTCTCCAAATTCTTTAAGAGTTGGTCCTAAATCATCGGAAATTCCTCTAGTCCCGTCCATTACCACTACAGTTTCAAATCCAAGATTTGCAGAATCGATTGCGGTGTCCTTAACACAATAAT
>JAIPJH010000127.1 GCA_021734245.1 Candidatus Cloacimonadota bacterium
AGTTAACATTTTTGTTTCATCATCGTATAAGGCTATGAACAAATTGGTTGTATCCAGGATTCTTCCCAGCTGATTTCTGGTTTCTTCGAAAACATCTTCCAAACTATTTGATACATTTGCTGCAGAAATAATATTATACAAAACTTCTTGAGTTAATACAGCCAGTTTACGCACTGTAATATCTTCGGAAAGAATTACTACTCTCTCTACATTATCGTTTTCATCTTTGAGAGCATAAAAACGTTGTGATATCCATTTATTTTTTCCCTGAAATTTCTTCTCCAATTTTATTTCTGGAATGTAATATGTGCCACCTTCTTTATAGACTTTTATTATACCATCAGAATGTTCTCCCAGATACTTATCACGAGAATCTAAATTCAAGCTTTTACGAGGATTCCGATATTCATTTACTTGTTTAGCCGAAAATCCCCAGATATTTTTCCAGGCTTCATTGTAGAGCAATAAAGTTCCATTTTTATCTCGCACAGAAATCCCAATGGGCGAATCTTCGATAATGGCCAGGGAAAGCTGCTCGCTCTTCCTGATGATTTCTTGAGTTTCTACAATATTTGTGATGTCCTGAGACATACCAATAGCTTTGAACACTTTTCCGTTTTCATCTCTCAGGTTTTCCGTTTTTGTGTGTATAAACCTGACAGTGCCATTTGGCCTGATGATACGATGATAGATATCATAAGGTTGTCTGGTTTTAAGAGATCTTACAAATTCTCTTCTAATACGTTTCAGGTCTTCCGGATGCATCCTTTTCATAACATTGAAAAGTGTTCTTTCCGTAGTTTTATCATCAACACCCAGAATTTGGGAAATTTCCTCCGACCAATAGATTTTCTGGGTAATCAGATCTAATGTCCAACTTCCCACATGAGCCATTTGTTGAGTTTTGTTTAGAAGTTTCTCATTTTCGATCAGTTCATTTTCCATTTTCTTTTGAGCTGTAATTTCAAATATCAAACCCTGCCAACGGTAACCACCATTTTCCATGGGTGTAACACTAAAAGATGAGCGAACCCAGATATAATTATCCTCGCTAATTCTAAGCCGATATTCCATATCTAACAATCCATCTGAATTTACCGCTTTTACAGCTTCATTTTCCAGTTTTTCCCTGTCTTCATCAGGGATCATTTTGAAATATATCGATGGACCTTCATATATCTTCTGAGCAATCTTATCACCAAAAATTTTTTCTAAACCCGGTCCCTGATAAATAAATTTGACTTCATCATTGGGAAGACGATCATAAATACTAACAACACCAGGAACATTTTCGGCAAAAGTTCTAAATTGTTCTTCGCTTTTAGCTAGTTCTTCCTGAGTTTGTAAAATTCGTTGCCTATCTTGTTTCAGCTCAAGTGTATTTTTTATGGAATGTCCCAATAACACCAATCTGTCTTTAAGCACATAATCCCAGGCTCCCAGTTTCATGCATTCTACTGCAGTTTGCTCATTTATCGATCCCGTAACTATAATAATGGGAGTTTGGGGAGCTAATTTTCGAATGATCTTGATAGCTTCCTTGCCGTCAAATCTGGGTAAAGAGAAATCTGATAGAACAAGATCAGGTTTAAAATTCTTTAGTGCATCTATATAATCTTCTTTAAATTTTACGATCTTCGATTCAAACTGCAAACCTGATTTGCTTAATTCATATTCTACCAGTTTTGCATCTGTCATCACATCTTCTACAATTAAAATTCGCAATTTATCCGCCATCAGTTCCTCTACAATAACACGATCTTAACTTGTATATTCATTCAGCAAAAACCAATACAATCCCAGTTCAGTTACCGATTTCATAAATTGATCAAAATCTACCGGCTTCACAATGTAACTATTTGCTCCCAGATCATAACTTTTTTCTATATCGGAATCCTGATCGGAAGAAGTGAGAACAACAATAGGAATAGATTTTGTTCTTTCATCTTTTTTTAATATCTTCAAAACCTCAAGCCCATCCATTTTGGGAAGCTTTAAATCCAGTAGTATCAGGTTGGGAAAGCTACTTTTTTTTCTATCGGAAAATTTGTTGCGGCAAAAAATGTAGTCGATTGCTTCCTGACCATTTTCCACATGAGCAACTTTAGCATTTAAGTCTTGTTTTTGGAGGGCTTTCTTTGTTAGTTTCACATCATTCAGATTGTCTTCCACAAGTAGAATTTCGATTTCTCTTGCTCTCATCTTCTCCCCCTTATAAATCAACTTAACTTTATTATTGAACTATTCTTTGACGTAAAGAATTTTTATAAAAAATTGCTATAAATCATCATCAAGTTTTAGTGCTTCTTCAAAAATATCTTTGTAATTATCTTCAAGTTCAAGCAATTCTTTTGCATACATGTTTATTTCTTCCTGGGTCATTTGATCTTCTTTTTGTTTGAAATGTTTGGGAAGTGAAAAATAGAATGTAGCGCCTTCATCTTCCACAGCTTCTGCACGCACCTTTCCTCTGTGCTTCAGAATGATCCTTTTAACGATAGCCAAACCTACGCCAGTACCTTCAAATTCTTCTGGAGTATGGAGTCTTTGGAACACTCCAAAGAGTTTATTTCTGTATTCTTCATTGAAACCTACGCCATTATCTTTTATATAGAACTCATATTCCTTAGCTTTTTCATTCATACCAATTTCGATAAAAATCTTCTCTTCTTTGGATGAATATTTTATAGCATTGGAAATCAAATTATGAATTACCTGGCGTATCATTTTGCGATCTGCATGCACTTCGACCATATCATGCAGTTTAAGTTCGATATTTTTATCGGGATGGTGTTTTGCCAATTCATTGAAAACGGAATCAAATTCTTTGTAGATATTAAATTTATCACCTTTAATATCTTTTCTGCTAACTCTGGAAAATTCTAAAAGATCGTTTATCAGGTTACTCATTTGTGTGGCATTGTCTTTTACTATATCCAGGTATTCAAAAGCTTGATCGTCCAGAACTTCTCCATATTCCTCTCCCAAAATCGTGGCAAAACCATTTATAGCTCTCAGTGGTGCCCGCAGATCGTGAGATACAGAATAGGAAAATGATTCCAATTCTTTATTGGCATAGATCAGCTGTTCATTGGTTTCTTCTACTTCAGTCCTCATCTCATTTATGTCATCCATCAAATACGATAAGGCTTTTTGGGTGAGGGCATATTTTTTATTCTGATCCTGTAATTCCTTGGTTCTTTCCATTACCATTTTTTCCAGATTATCTTTGTGTTTTTCCAACTCTTTTTGAGCTGTTTTGCGTGCGGTAATATCGGTAAGTGAGCCCACTATGATCATCGAGTCGCCACTTTTTACAGGTGCTTCATGGGCTTCCACCCAAACTTTGCTGCCGTTTTTGTGAACAAGTTCTATTTCATAAGGTTCTTGAGTTTCTCCTGTTTTTAAAGCTTTTTCGGTTAATTCTAAAGCTTTTTTATTGGCGGGATGATCGGAAGCTAATTCGGTCCAAACCCTTAACGCTTCGTTGGCTGTATAACCCAGAATTTTCTCAATCTGAGGACTGATATAGGTAATTTGATGTTTGGAAGTATGTGTGTAAAATACATTTGTACTATTTTTTATTATACTGAATAATTGTGTTCTGCTGTCTTTCAACGACTCTTCAGCTCTCGATCTCTGCTTCATTTCACGACGCAGTTCTTCGTTTCTTATTTCCAGTTCTTTCTGAGCTTTTTTTAGTTCTGTTATATCAATCGAGATCCCCAATACACAAATACCTTTTTCTGAACTCATTTTTATTGGTTTCTTTATAGTGTATAAATATCTTGTGTTACCTTTTTTATCGGAAATAGTTTCTTCCTGAGTAACCTTTTCTCTTTTACCTTTCAATATCAGCAGATCATCTTCCCGGAATTTTTGAGCTTCTTTTCTGGATGGAGCTACTTCAGCATCTGTTTTTCCTTCCAGCTTCTCGGGTGTAAGACCATACACCTCTGCGGTTGCTTTATTTGCCAACAGGAATTTTCCCTTTCTATTTTTTACAAAAATGAAATGTGGATTGATGTTCATGATGTTGCGAAGCTGAAGTTCCTTTTCAAAAAGTTCCGATTTCGATCTTATCTGTTCATTCAGCATTTTGCGAGTAGATTCTGCCAGCAGTGCGATATCATCGTATCTCATTTTCTCGGGATCGATATCTTTGTAGTTTTCTTCAGGATTTTGAAAAGCATTGATAAATACATCGAACTCCTTGCGAATTCTTTGCGAAATGAGTTTTGCGATGAAAAATGAAACAATGATCAGGAAAAGTGTAAATCCAATCAGTCTGAATATTTTGGTTTGAACTTCTTGTTTCATAAACGAAATTTTTTCGGCCATCTGCTTGCTCATATCTTCGTAATACAAACCTGCTCCGATAATCCACTCCCATTCCGGAACATATTTTAGAAATGATAGTTTTGCTTTGGGAACTGTTTCATCAATTTTATTCCAATAATAAGTAATGAAATCACCTTCCGGATTCTCTATTGCCTGCAAGTATTGCTGAAATATTTTTGTTCCTCTTTTATCTGTTAGATTTTTTATACTTGCACCACCTTTGGTTATTTTTCCATTAGAAAATAATGGCCCACCATCTACTGTTGCACCAAAGAAATATCCTTGTTCAGCAAATCTAAAATTAACGATTTCCCTTAAAATTTCGTTTTGCAAAGAATCCAAATCATGCCCGTTTCTTTTGGAATGCTTGATCATTTCCTGAATAAAAAATACTACTCTATCTACTTCGCTTTTTATTTGATCTTCCTGGGCTTTTATAAATTGGTCATGGATTTCTTTTACATTTATTTTGTATTGAACATAGTATTTTCGAATATCAATAAAACCAAAAATGAGAATTGTGATAAATGTAACTAAAACAAATTTTGTAAAAAATTCTCGGGAAATACTTTTTTTTATTTTCATATCGACCTCAAAAATCAATCCAGGATTTTTACTTTTTCTTCCAATTCTTTCAGTTTTTCTTTCAATTTTTTTATTCGGAATTCCCGACCGACAAAAATTTTGTTCATCTCTTCAAGTTCTTTATTCTTATTTCTTAATTCTGCCGTTCTTTTCATCACAGCGTTTTCCAGTTTTTCCTGTTGTGCATTAAGTTTTGCTTCTATCTCTTTCTTTTCTGTAATGTCTCTTTGAATTGCGGCAATGGAATCTAGTCTATTATTTTCATCAAAAATTGGGAAAATCTGAGTTTCGATGAAATATTCCTCTCCGTTTGCTCTTCGACAAATCATCTCACCAGACCAACTCTCGATCTTTTTCATACTCGAACGGATTTTTGCAGCCTGTTTTTTGGGATTATCGGTAACAACAAACTCGATTGGATCCATGAACATTATGTCTGCAAGTTTGTATCCGCTCATCTCTTCAAAAGCAGAATTAACAAATTCTATTTTGCCTTCAGGATCGGTCAGAATTATTCCATCTTTCATATATCGAATGATTTCTGCCAATTTCAGATTTTCCAATTCTGCTTCTTTACGATCGGTGATGTCGCGCCCCAATCCGATGATTTCTTTAACCTTGCCATTTGCATCCAACACAGCTTTATCTTTCCAGGCCAGCCAGCGCCAACCGAATTGCGTTTTTGCACGTTGTTCAATATAACATGTATATGGTCGGGAATATAAATTTTTCATTTCGATTTGTGTTTTTTCAAGATCTTCAGGATGAACCAAAGGAGTAAAAGATTTTCCTATAAGTTCTTCTTTGCTTTTGCCAAACATTTTACAGTATGATGGACTTACAAAAATAAATCTACCATTTTCATCAACTTTTACCAGCAGATCAACTTGATTTTCAACTATCATTTTGAAATTTTCTTCGCTTTTGGAAAGTGCTTTCTCGATTACAATCCGTTTGGCAATATCTTCTTCCAATTCCTTGGTTCGCTGTTTTACTTTCTTTTTCAACGACATATTCCATAAGATAAAAATAACAATGTAAGCAAAACCGATCATTAGCATTATCACTACAATCCGCCAGAAAACTTTGTTTGCAAAAAGCGACATCGGTTCTATGTGAATCCATTTGTGGATAATTTCTTCTCTTTCTTGTTTCGAAATATCATTAAGAGATTTGTTTATAATATTATTTAGAATTGGCCAATCT
>JAIPJH010000128.1 GCA_021734245.1 Candidatus Cloacimonadota bacterium
TAACATATTATTGAGCGACATAATCTCGGGAGATTGGATGTCTACATATAGGAATAAATTTATATATGTAGGAATGTTTTTGGGAAATTCCTTTATATAGGAACTTTTTGATGTCTATATGTAGGAATCTATTCCTCAACAATCCTATCCTCCAAACCTAAATTATAAGCATCCCCATATTGCAACTTCCACAATTTCTTCTGAGGATGCCAGCTTGCACCAACAGATTTTAAAGATCTTCGAAGGCTTTTTTCATGATAATCAATTCTTACAAATACCTTCTTATTGAATGGAATCCGCTTGTTATTACTTTTTATTGTTTTACTGTCAACGATTATTTCAACGGTCTTGATCTTTCTCTGCTTTTCCGGATCATATTTGTATCTGACACATACAAGTTGATCATCGTATTTTTCCAGTTCTTTTAAAGTGCCAGGCTTGCCAGGTAAGACAGTTTTTGTGGTTACTAAAGTCATCGCGTACTCTATTATTCTTGTCCTTAAATTATATAAAACAGGGAAATTATCAAAGCGATAATTTATCTGCAGGGCTTTCTATCCCGGCTTTACTTTTATTCATTACGTGGGTATATACCATGGTCGTTTCCAGATTTTTATGTCCTAATAACTCCTGCACCGCTCTGACATTCACACCATCTTCTAATAGATGAGTAGCAAAAGAGTGGCGAAACGTATGGCAGCCGCCATGTTTACGAATTCCAGCTCTTTTAATCGCTTTCTTTACCGCTCTTTGCAAAGTCCGTTCATGGAGATGATGCCGTCTCCTTATCCCTGAGACAGGGTCGTTAGAAAGATTTTTTGATGGAAATAAAAAATGCCAGCCGATCTTTTTCCCTGCATTTGGATATTTCTTTTCCAGAGCATAAGGCATATAGACAGAATCATTCCCGGCTTCAATATCCCGCTTATGAATATTTTCAACCGATTTTATATGGCTTTTTAACTTGCTCTCAATTGCCTTTGGTAAAATGGTGTAACGGTCTTTGTTACCCTTACCTGCCCGAATAAAAATCTGCTGATTGTCAAAGTCTATATCCTTTACCCGTAGTCTCAAACATTCCTTTAACCGCAAACCGGAGCCATATAATAACATAGTCATTAATCTATAAACACCGGTTATTTTTGCTATTATTGCCTTGACTTCTTCCTTTGAAAAAATTACTGGTAATCGTTTTGGCTTTTTAGCCCAATGGATCTTATCAATTCTATCTAATTCAACCCCCAGAACTTCTCTGTAAAGAAAAAGTATAGCACAAAGAGCCTGATTTTGTGTAGATGCTGATAACTTCCTTTTTACGGCCAGATGATTTATAAATCGTCGAATTTGGACTTCGCCCATATCCTTTGGATGTTTTTTATTATGATACAATATATACCGCTTTATCCAGGAGCAATAAGAATTCTCAGTCTTCCTGCTATAATGTTTTGTCCTTATCGCATTTTTCACTCGCTCAAGTAATTTTGGTGAACTAATTTTTTCCCTTTCAATCAATTTTAAAATTTCACGATTTTATTATTTAAAAAAATTCTTAATCCTCACTTCAATATTGAGTTCCCACTGCTTCGCCAGGTCAGTCCCACAAATGGAACTGAAGAGCACGAACCAAGATATAGTGATGACGCCAATTCGATATCAGGTCAAATTTTATCTATCAAAGTCATCCATTTCTCAAACACCTAAAGTCTTGCGCAAAATATATTAACAAATTACCGTTACAATCCAAAGAATTTTTTAGCCTGGAAATCGAGGGTTTGCTACTTAGGATTACATTATTAGCACTTTTGAGAATATTATGTAAAATTCAATTTAGGCTTACACAATTCAGGATGGTGCTTATTATGATAATTCCAACTTTTTTTCCGTGGATTTATAAATTATGCTAATTTTTATGCAGGATAAAATAGTTCAAGGCAGCCCAAACGACTGCCCTGTAAAAAATTTAAAATCAGATGTAAAAACTATGGATTTTATTATTCATCCAAAATTTTCAGGATTTCCTGAAGACCGGTTTTAATATTCCTGACAACATTTTTCAGATTTTCAACTTCCCGGGGATCAGTGCTATCTTCAGCAGGCAATTTCCCCGAACTGGCGAATTCTTCGACCTGTTTCCGATTCATACTCTGGACTAGTTCATCAGCACCTTCAATAGTGTACTTTTTTTCATAAAGCAGATATTTGATCAGTTTAAGCAGAGCAATATCTTTGTCCTTATAGACCCGGTTACCAGCACTGTTTTTGGAAGGGGAAAGCGATGAAAACTCCTGTTCCCAGTAGCGCAGCACATACTTCTTGACATCCAAAATTTCACTAACCTCACCAATACTGTAATACAATTTTTTAATGTCATTTAGCATTTGCTTATCACTTTTTAATTATAATCTAATATACTGGTGCACAATTAGAAAAGCAATCATTGATTAGTATTAACTTGAGGATAAAATGTTTATGGCATTTAAAAACATTTTGAATGCCAATTGAACAGTGTTTAAAATCCCGACCTAAGCAGGTGTATCAATGTTTGGGTAATTGACTTATAATTTTTCAGATTCCAATACTGGTTCCGGCTGAAAATCATGCTTTTTATAGAACTTTTTAGTAAAATCGGCCAGACGTTTGTATGCTTTTTTTAGAGTATCTTCATCAGGTAGAAAGACAACCCGGAAATGATTGGTTCCCGGTTTTTCGCCAAATCCACTTCCAAAAACAACCAGAACACCGGTTTCTTCCAGAAGTTCCAGAACAAATTCCTCATCATCTACATTAGGCGGCAGCTGGATTTTGGGAAAGGCATAAAAAGCACCACCCGGTTTCACACAGCTGATTCCAGGAATGTCATTGAGCATTTCATAGGAGATATCGCGTCTTCTCTGGGTTTTCTTGAGCACTGTTTCCAGATGTTTGTCATCACCTTTCAGAGCTGGAGCGATCATATGCTGTTGAGGATGAGGTGAACACAAACGAGCCCGAAGTAATTTGTTGATGGCCTCTCTGTATTCTGACATTACATTTACTGGATCATGAAAAATTGCCCAGCCAACTCTCCAACCCGGCATTATGTAATTTTTACTCAAGCCTCCAAAAGTTATCACAGGAACATCTTTCGACAATGAAGCGATGGAAATATGTTTATTATCATCAAAAAGTAGCTTATCATAGATCTCATCGGCAAAAACAACCAGATTATGTTTGCGGGCAAATTCCAGAATATTGAGAATACTTTCTTTGTTATAATTAGCACCTGTAGGATTATTAGGATTGATAACTACAATCGCCCGGGTTCTGTCATTGACCCGTTTTTCCAGTTCATCAAAATCTATTTGCCAGCCCTTTTCCTCATTCAGATAATAGGGATTCAATTCACCATGATAGGCCGGAATCTGACCGGAATAGAGAGGATAGCCTGGGGATGGTGTCATAATATTATCGCCGGGATCGATCAGAGCAGCAATGGCCAGGGTTATAGATTCAGAAGCACCACTCGAAATTACCACATCATCGGCAGTCACATTTTCGATACCTTTTCTTTCTACAGCATCTTTAGCTACTGCCTTTCGGGCTTCTTCGATTCCCATAGAATCACAATAGGTAGAAACATTCACTTCGCTCTCAGTGTCAGAGGCCAAAATTTTTTCGCTGACATTTTCCCGTAAATAGCGCGGCGTTTCAAAATCATAAACCGGCGGATCACCAATATTCAGATACAGAATTTTATGGCCTTTCTTCTCCAGTTTTTTGGCCTTGACCACAATATCACGAATTGCATAAGTTACCTGCTCGGTTCTTTTGGCTGGTTTAATTTTTTTTAGACTCATATCAGCCCCTCTCATTTTTTATTTTTCAGGTTTTATAATGGTCTTGACGAATTTTTTGTCAGCAATATAGCGGGCAAGATCGACAATATCCTTGATTTCAATTTGATTGATTCTCTCCAGTAATTGATCAATAGTGAGCAGATTATCATCGAGAATAGCCATTTTACTGAGACGCCGCATTCTGCCTGACATACTCTCCAGAGAGAGCATAGCGGTACCTTTATATTGTTGTTTTTTCAGTTTTAATTCTTCTTCCGTCAGTTCTCCATCAGCAATCTTTTGCAATTCCTGTTGCATAAGCTGGCAGGTTTTGTCCAGATTACTTATATCCGCGCCTGCATAGATTCCAAAAACGCCCATTTTCTTATACAATTCCGAAAAAGAATAAACTGTATAAACAAAACCATATTTTTCACGAATGTTCTGGAATAGCCGGGAACTCAATCCACCACTTAAAAGAACATTAAGCAGCGACAATTCAAAGCGGCGATCATCTTTGCGGGGAAATATGCGAGTTCCCATAAGTACATGGGACTGTTTAATTGGCTTTTTATAAACCTTTTTCCGCTTTTCAACGGGTTTAAAATGATGATGACTGTGCTCCGTTTGTGTGCCGATTTCCTGGGAGAAATATTTCTGAACCTGTTCGACAAGTTCTTCATGCTTGACCCGACCGGCAGCAGCGATCACTATATTATCAGGATTGTAATATTTATCGGTGAATTCAACAATCTGCTGACGGGAAATACTCCCCACAGTTTCCTGGGTCCCCTGGATAGGACGGCCATAAGGATGATTGGGGAATAATTGTTCAATAAAATAATCATGTATAATGGAACTGGGGGAATCTTCACTGTCTTTGATTTCCTCTTTGACAACTGTTTTCTCCCGCTCAATGTCCTCTTCCCGCAGCAAATTATTCTGCACTACGTCAGCCAGAACATCGACGCCATCTTCCAGATATTCGCTCATTAGACGAGTATAATAACAGGTATAGGTCTTGGATGTAAAAGCATTCACATAGCCGCCCAGAGATTCTATATCCGTTGCAATCTGCAGAGCCGAACGATTGGAAGTTCCTTTAAAAGCCATGTGCTCCAGAAGATGGGCGAGTCCATTGATCTCCTCGGTTTCATCATTAGAGCCAGCCAGTACACAGACTCCCAGAGAAATGGAATAAACACTGTCCACATATTCTGAAACCACTCTTAAACCATTATCAAGCCGGGTTTGTTTATAATTGTTTAATACCATTGACCTTTCCTGTTCCGTATGAAAATTATCAAAAATTATCGGCCATGAAATAATTGAACTCAATTAATTTATCGTAGCCAGCAGCAAAGCCAACCATTCCTGAAATGATAAACTAATCAAGTCCAATTTTCATGATCACTTATTTATTTTTTATTTTCAAGAGCCTTGATTGATAATTCGAATTTACCAGGGCCACTGATCTTTTTGAGAAGAACATCAACTTTATCACCAATGGAAAGAACATTATTGATATCTTTAGTATGTTTGTTCTCTACTTCAGAGATATGAAGCAGACCAGTTGTTCCAGGTAAAAATTCAACAAAGGCGCCATATTTTTCCAGTCTTTTGACTTCGCAATCGCGATAGACTTTGCCGGGTTCAGGTTTTTCAACCAGTTTTTCGACCATATCCCTGGCTCGATAACCAGCTTCCTGGGTATCAGCGTAGATCAGAACTGTGCCGTCATCTTCCACAGAGATATCGGCTTCAGTGTCGTCCTGAATCTTTTGAATATGTTTACCACCAGGACCAATAACATCACCGATCTGATCCTGTTCAACTTTGGTGGAGACAATACAGGGTGCTTCGGGTGACAATTCCGGTCTGTGTTCTTTGATTGCTGTAGCCATCTTATCCAGAATGTAAAGACGACCTGCTTTTGCCTGGGCAAGAGCTTTACGCATCAGTTCAGGAGAAATACCTTCAACTTTCAAATCCATTTGAATGGCAGTAACTCCATCGACAGTTCCGGTAACTTTGAAATCCATATCACCAAAATGGTCTTCTACTCCCAGAATATCAGTGAGAATATAGGCATCGTCTTCATCTTTGATCATGC
>JAIPJH010000129.1 GCA_021734245.1 Candidatus Cloacimonadota bacterium
GATCGAAAAAACTGATCACAGAGAGATACTCAGGGTAATTTCCAGATTCCGGTGCGCGAAAGTAAATTGTGTTTTTTATCGAGTTGTAGAGCAAACCCATGTTTATAAAGTGCTGCAATATAATATTTTAATAAAAATATATAGGAGGATAGAACCAGTATGTTTAATTTCTTTTATCATATTTGCATCAATCATTTTCTCACCCGATAAATTATATGCCGAATTTGATATTCATTTGGAATGTGTCAAATGATTTCACCAACCGTAGTACTAACGAAGCAACAGCATTTTCCTCACATCTATTTCTTCTCCATTCACTTTAAGCCTTGCGAAATATTCACCTGAAGATACGCTCTTATTACTGTTGTCTTTACCGTTCCAGATGCATTCAAAGTGACCAGCAGAAAGAAGTGAATTCAAAAGTGTTTTTACCTTTTGCCCTTTGATGTTGAAGATTTCCAGAGTAACAAACGAGGACGTTTGTGTTACGTTGAAGCTGATTGTTGTGGTTGGATTGAAAGGATTTGGGTAGTTGGTCATTTGTAAATTGGTCATTGGTAATTCGATATTGAAAACTCCCACTTCCTCGATCAGAACTTCCGCAGTATTAGAAGGTAGTGATTCTCCCACGTCGTAAATTGCTGTTACAAAATACTCGTAAGTTCCAGCTACAAAGATTTCATCAAGAAATTCCAGCTCATTTGTACTTTCTATCAAAAATCCATTTCGATAAATATTATAAGCTAAAAGCAGATCGCGAGGTGCTTCCCACCAAAGATTAACCTGTGTGTTTTCAATAACTTCTGCTTGCAGATTTACAGGAGCTGCCGGAGTATCAGGATTTTCGGTCATCTCACAAAAAATATAAGCTGTATCATTTTCTGTTACAGTTATCAGATCAGATTCAAAATTAAAATAACCGATCGCATTAATGAAAATTTCTCTTTCACCTGTGGGAATATTATTTATCAAGAAATAACCGTTTTCATCGCTAATAGAGTAAGCAAAGGGACAGGATATCTGGGCAAATGGAATGGGATCGCTGGTGATCGAATCAACTACATTTCCTTCAATCGAGCCATAAACTACAGGATCACCTTCGATGCTGATATCATCGATATTCCAACCACTGTATTGCCAGGAACTATCGGTTGAACCGATTGAAAATCGAATTTTTATCTGCTGATTCATATCGGCCAGATCAGAAATATCATAATTATCCAGATTCCAGGAATTATCAGTTAACGCAGAACTGTTCGTCCAGATGTCGATCCAGCTTATTCCATTGTCGTTGCTAACGCTGATGTAAGCATGATCATAAGCAGGTTGCTCCACATTCAACCACTTGGCAAAATTCAATTGGACATTGATAAAACTGCTACAATCTATTACCGGTGAAACAGCGGAATACTCATGATCTCCCAGATTGGTTTCATAATCTCCAGGATAGCTGCCAAGTCCGGTAAGATCAACGCCGAGAACATTACTGCCGTTATAAGCCGAAGCAGGATCTGGATTGCCATACTCTCCGCCCAATCCTTGCGGAGAATCAATTTCAAATTCACCATCTAATATCCATTCGGAAGCAGATTCAAAATCATCCTGCCAGATGATATCAGAATACAGATAACCGAAAGTTAAAAGTAAAATTACAATCAAAATTCTCATGATGATCTCCTTATTTCAACAACAGCATTTTTCGGGTAATTGATTTATATTTTGAAGCAGAAAGCCTGTAAAAATAAACTCCCGATGCAGTTTGTTTGTTGTTGTCATCTCTTCCATTCCAAACCATTGAATGTTTACCAGCAGCTAATTTATTACTTATCAGCTGTTTTACTTTTTGCCCTTTAATGTTGTAGATATTCAAGACGACATGATCTGCTGACGGTAAATTAAAACTGATATTGGTTTGTGGATTGAACGGGTTAGGAAAATTGTTTGCTGTAAATTTTTCAGGAATTATCTCATCATCAGCATTCAAAATAGGCTCATTTGAAATCAAGATGGAGCCGGAAACTAAACTGTTCGCAGGAAAATAATTTGCTGAACTATCCAGCTCTATTAGTTCATTCGGCATTTGCAGATAAGCATAAATATTGTCGGGAATGTTTGTTAACTCAGAATGGAAGTGAACCATCTCGGTAGAAAGAAGTTCAAGTTCAAAAGGATATTCAAACATTATATCATCACCTGAAGAATTCCAATTTGAAACAGACTGATGCAATTTTACAGGATTTTGACCTCCCCAATCCAGAGGAAGATAGAAATTTATATTATCATCAAAAGGCAGAAGTTCAGGTTTCAGAATGTCGAAATTTGCATCGAAAAGCGAATCGGCCACAGCCGAGGACCCCACGATGATCTGAGCATAATGATCATTTTGTTCTGCGGTTAATTTGATCTTTTGCTCTAATTCAAGTTCAGGAGAAAACTCATTTTCGTAGAATGGGATAAACTTCAATTCCAGATTTTCCTGATAACAAAAAAGATAATAAGCTTTATCTTTCTGCAGAATATCAGCTGGTTCAAATCCTGAATCAAAACCAAAAAATACCGGTTCGATCAGATTATTCTGGATTGCCTGATAAAACTGGAAGTCCACGTTGTTCAAGCTGAAAATAAGCTGATCGATCTTGTAATCTGTTCGATGCGGATTGGGAACTAAATTCCAACCCAGTTCCAGAGGATAACTAAAAGCGGTTGTCTGTAAATTTGCTGAATTTATTGCAGAATAGTTACTCTGTGGAGTAAATATCCAATAAGGATAACAGAAATCTGGTTCGGGAACTGCCACAAAATTCTGTTGCAATTCATATAATTCTGCATTCATTCCATAAACTTCTTCCAGAGTAAGATCGGATGTAAAATTATGTGTTTTCAAATTCCAGCCTTCTACTGTTTGAACCGTAGTTTGCGGAGATATTACACCAAAACTGTAAGGTGAATAATAGGATAATGTGTCACCTTCAGCCATGATCAGATCGATCCTGATTTTGGCATTTTCAAACAACAGATTTGGAATCTGCCAGTCAGCTTCAGTTTGATTTGGAGTCTGATCACTGGCAATGGGAATTAAAAACTCATCATTTTCGGCATAAACATTCACCAAATCGATCGTTGTCTGCAAATTTACATTCCAATCGATCAGCACAGATTCATTGGGAAAATAGAGCTGATTGGGCAGATCGGTGAATTCCAGATTTGGCTGCAGATTTCCCAGATAAAGCGTAAAGGTGTAATAACCGGTGGAAGTTGGCGTAATCGAAAATGTATTTGATGTCAGATCGACATAATTTCCCCCGCGATAAAGGTAAATTCTCTCTGCATTTCGATCGGGGCTGGCTAAACCAATCTCAATTTCTTCGTTCAATAAATTCGTTCTAAAACGATAAGTCCAGGTTTTCAGGTTTGTATTCGAATCGTAATAAGAATAAATTTCCTGTTCCAGATTCTGGGGAACATTGTTCCAATACTGCTCATAAAATTCAGTCAGAAAATATTCTCCGACAGCAGAAGTGTCGGCAGGAACATCGAAAAATTCATCATAACCATTGGAAGCAAATTTATTGTAGCCAAAATAGCAGGTATCACTCAGGGAAATACTGTTTATAGAAGCGAACAGTTTAAATATTCTGCGCGCTTCAGCCGATTCGGTTTCGCCGTAAACATATTCCTGCCCGTTCAATTCGGCTCGAATCTGATAAGTGTAGGTGAGGTTGTTATCAATGTTGTCATCTCTATAATCATACTCAACGCTGTTGCCAATCTGAGAAAGCAGGTTGGGATTGGTCAGCCAGGTATCGATCAACTCAAAATCACTTGTTTCTGTTTTTCGATAGATATTATATCCGGAAAAAGCGGTATTGGTATTGGCTTTCCATTCCATCAGAATCTTTTCATCTCTTCCATAAGCTTCAAAATCAAAAACCAGGGTTGGACCGGCAGTTGCCATAACTTCATTAGAGAGATCAGAAATGTTATTATTTTTATCTTTTATTCTCACAGCAAAATAGTATTCATCTCCCGGTTGAACATTATTAAAATAAAATTCACTTTGAGCCAGGCAAGCCAGATTTGCTGTATTTGTTCTGTTCAGGATGGAATAATTTCCATTTCCGATAGGTTCTGTGGAATATAAAATTTCATAAGAATCCATATCGTAGCAATCTCCGATTTCCCAGGTAAGCTTGATGTAAGATGCAGATTCTGAGACAACCTGTAAATTGGCGGGAGAAGTTGGAACCAGATTGTCGTTCATCTGATACAATGGTTGCATAGCAGAAGTTAAAGCATCTATGAATGGTGAATAATATTCCAGAACCTGATCGAACCGATGTTCCAAATCCCAGGATTGAGTTACCGGGTTCCAACCATGAAACCAGTTGTAATTCTGAACAGTTTGAGGATAAGTGTTGGGAAACTCATCCATTTCTACATGAAAAAATCTTTCAAAATTATCATAAGGATTCATACCGGAATTTGTATAAACCATTTGTCGATTGGAGCTGTATCCCCACAAGTCAATATTTGTATTTACAGCAAAAGCAGTATCGGCATTGGAAAATTCAAAATCATATTGATCGGCATGAAATCCATAATAATCGTTCAAATGAACAGCATTATGAATTCCTACCTGATTGGCAGAAAGAGCATATTCTCCTGTAAGATTTGGAACATCAAGTTTGGCTGAAGAAAAATCTCGAATCGGCAGATCTGGAGAATTCTGATTGTATCCGGCAGAAACCTGTACATCGGGAAAGCCTTCATGACTTTGTCCCCAGTCGAAACTATGAATCTGCAGGCTGAATTCAGGCTGCTGAAACTCGTTTCTTATTTCATCACAAAAAGCCTGGTACACGATGTTAAAAGGATGAATTTCCACCCTGGATGGATCGCAGGTGGACTTGCTGTTGGAATAATTGCCGGAATTTGTCCAGGTTACTTCGCGACCGGTACCAGAAATCAAAAGACATTTTGAATTTTGATCGATGAAAGCCTTGAACGCCAGTGGAATAGTGATATAATCATCACAGGGATGCGTAACCGTGGTAACATGTGGCACATTTCCATTTGGATTGTAAATATAAAGTCCCCAACCATAATCGAAAGCTCCATGTTCGTCGTCATAAGGATCGTCAGTTCCATTATCATCATAATGATCGAAGTTGGGTACTTCCCGCAGTATATGATAAGTTTCATTCGTATCTGTATCGTTGAAAATTACGACCTGATATGGATATCCGGCTGCATCGATCGTATCTTGAACTGCATCAAGATTGCCAGCTACAAAATCTTGAAGCATATTCTGCCAGTGAATCAGATCGAGATTATCGGGAATTACAAAATTTCCAAATCCGCTAAGCTGTCTGTCGTAAGAAGCATAAACGTTGTATCCTGGTGAAGCTAATCCTTCTGCAACATGGCTGAGCCAATTGTCATATTCGCAACCTGGAGCTTCTCCATATAAAAAGTTCTTCAGAGCTTCAGTTTCTTCGATTACAGAATGCAGTAAAATATTTGTAATTAAAATCAAAAACAATATAAAAATATTTTTCTTCATCATATCCCCTTTCTCATTTATGAGAATTTGTTTTTACAATTAGATTTGTCTATGTTTTTTTGCAGAACAAAAAATTGTTTTGAGAAATTATATTTGTAACTTCATTTCAGTGAAATAATTGGAACAAATAGTATTGATTAAAAAAAGCGCTTGAAAATAAATTCAGGCGCAAAGTAACCTTGGGATTGGGTTAGGAGAGGTTACTTTATTTTAACAGCAGCATTTTCCTCACATCAATTTCTTCTCCATTCACTTTAAGCCTTGCGAAATATTCGCCTGAAGATACGCTCTTTCCAGCATCGTTTTTTCCATTCCATACGCATTTATAATTTCCCGGTGCTGTGGTGCAATCCATT
>JAIPJH010000130.1 GCA_021734245.1 Candidatus Cloacimonadota bacterium
AATAATTTTCATGGGATTATCTCTCTCAGGAATTGGCCTGGACTCTAATTTTTTGGGGGAGATTTTCCCACTATGGTATATTTGTATAGAAAATAATTAGTTAACGTAAAAAAAAGAAGGTTTTGTGTTACAGAACCTTAAAAGTGATCAGGAGAGCAATATGCCAAAACTAACATTTTTAGGAGCAACGGGTACAGTGACCGGTTCCAGATTTCATTTAGAAATAGAAGGAAAAAATCTGCTTATAGATTGTGGAATGTTTCAAGGTCCCAAAAAAATAAGATTGAAAAATTGGGAAGAATTTCCCGTTCCACCTTCGTTATTCGATTATGTTCTTCTCACACATGCTCACATCGATCACAGTGGTTATCTTCCCAAATTTGTGCGGGAAGGATTTAATGGGAAAATAATCTGCACTCATGCCACGGCAGAACTTTGCAAAGTGATGCTGAAAGACAGCGCACACATCCAGGAAGAAGATGCGAAATGGGCTAATAAAAAAGGCTTTTCCAAACATTCACCGGCATTGCCGCTTTATACGACTGAAGACGCAGAAAAAGCGATCAAACTTTTTGCTCCTGTTCATTATGGCGATCATTTCAAACTTACAGAAAATACCCGAATTAAATTTCATGATTCAGGTCATATTCTTGGCTCTGCACTCATCGATATTAAAACGAAGATAAATAACGAAACTCGAAAAATTCTATTTTCCGGCGATCTGGGAAGACCGGAAATTCCGGTTTTGAATGAACCTGATCAGGTTTATAATGTTGATTATCTAATTTTAGAATCCACTTATGGAAATCGATTACACGAATCCAGCGAACCGATTGAAGAGCTTGTAAATGTGATCAAAAGAAGCATGGATCGCGGCGGATCTCTAACGATTCCGGCTTTCAGTGTGGGCAGAACACAGACATTACTATTTCTTCTGCGTCTTTTGGAAGCTGAAGGAAAAATTCCCTCCTATCCAATTTTTGTGGATTCTCCCATGGCAATTGAAGCACTGCAGATTTTCGAAAATCACATCCAAGATTTTGACCTGTTTACACGCATGCAGAATATGGCAGGAAAAGATATTTTCCGTCCCAGAAATCTACATATCTGCCGTAGTAAACAGGATTCAATGAGTATCAACGATCATAAATCCGGCTGTATCATAATTTCCGCTAGCGGCATGGTTACCGGTGGCAGAATAGTTCATCATCTCAAACAAAGGCTTCCCGATCCCAAAAATACAGTTCTACTGATAGGTTATCAGGCTATCGGAACGCGCGGCAGAACGATAATGGAAAAAAAAGAAACTGTGAAAATTCATGGAAAGGAAATTCCAATAAATGCACAAATAGAAATGATTGACGGTTTTTCCGGTCATGCCGATTACAATGAAATGCTGGCCTGGCTGATGCCGTTCAATAAATCACCCAGGGCAACTTTTCTGGTTCATGGAGAAGAAAATGCCAGCGAAGCGATGGCAGAAAAGATCAAACAGACTTATCATTGGAACGTAAAAATTCCCCAATTTGGCGAGAGTTTTGAATTAGAATAAAAACCCTTGCCAAGGTTGTGAAACTTTCATAAATTCTCGACCTTCGCAAGGTTTGAGCACCAGTTTTAATCTAGAATTATGACTTGGTTCACAGATAAAAATGAAAAGAAATATTTAGTTTGTAAAATTACGGACCGTAAAAATACGAACTGAAAAATAAATTAGATTTATCATTAAAACTTGACGTAAAATAATTTAAATTACAAATCACAAATAGTGATAGAAATGTTACGCTAATAGAGGTAAAATATGAATTTATTCGATGAGAATTTGCAATTGAAAAAAAGCGATCCAACCAAAACGGAAGCCTGGAAAAAGCTCCAGGAACACTATAAAGAGATGAAAACTGTCCACATGAAAGATCTCTTTAAAAAAGATCCTGAACGATTCACGGAATTTTCTTTACGATTCGGCGAAGTTTTATATGATTTTTCTAAGAATATCATCACTTCCAAAACTATGAAGCTGTTAGTGGAATTAGCTAAAGAAGTTGATCTGAAAGACGCAATCGACAAGATGTTTGGTGGTGAAAAGATCAACGAAACAGAAAACAGAGCAGTGCTTCACACAGCCCTTAGAAATCGTTCTGATGAGCCAGTTTTCTTTGAAGATGAAGATGTCATTCCACAGGTAAAAGAAGTTCTGGATAAGATCAGAGATTTTTCCGAAAAGATCATTTCCGGTCTCTGGCTGGGATATTCCGGCAAACCGATCACAGATATTGTAAATATCGGAATTGGTGGTTCCGATCTGGGACCGTTCATGGTTGCTGGAGTTTTGAAACCGTACAACAAAATAAACATCAATACCCATTTTGTTTCCAATATCGACGGAACACATATCGTGGAAACTCTAAAGAATCTAAATCCCGAAACTACGCTTTTCATGATCGCTTCCAAAACATTTACCACAGTGGAAACCATGATAAATGCCAACACAGCCAAGCATTGGTTCCTAAGTGAAGCGATCAAAGAAGATATGATGAAACAACATTTTGTGGCAATTTCTACCAACGAAGAAAAAGTTAAGGAATTCGGTATTGATCCGCAAAATATGTTCATTTTCTGGGATTGGGTTGGTGGCCGTTTTTCACTTTGGAGCGCTATCGGACTTTCCATTGCCTGCACGATTGGTTATGAAAATTTTGAAGAATTACTGGAAGGGGCTCATGAAATGGATAGGCATTTCAAAAATACAAAATTCGACAAGAATATTCCGGTAATTCTGGCACTTCTCGGCGTGTGGTACAACAATTTCTTTGGAGCACAATCAGAAGCAATTATACCTTACGATCAGTACATGCATCGCTTCACTTCTTACATGCAGCAACTCAATATGGAAAGCAACGGTAAAGGTGTAGATCGCAATGGAAAAAAAGTGAAATATGAAACCGGACCGGTAATTTGGGGAAAGCCGGGAACAAACGGTCAACATGCTTTTTTCCAGCTTTTACATCAAGGCACAAAAATGATTCCCTGCGATTTCATCGCCTCTGCTCTCAGCAAAAATCCCATCGGAGAACATCAACAAATTCTGCTGGCAAATTTCTTCGCTCAAACCGAAGCTCTGATGATGGGAAAAGATGAAAAACAGGTTGTCAAAGAATTGAAAGCTGCTGGAAAATCTAAAGAAGAAATCCAGAAGCTTACACCATATAAAATATTTGATGGCAACAGGCCAACCAATACGATCCTGATGAAAAGGATCACTCCCTACAATCTGGGAAGTCTTATTGCCATGTACGAACATAAAATCTTTGTACAGGGAATTATCTGGAATATTTACAGTTTCGATCAGTGGGGAGTGGAACTTGGAAAAGAACTGGCAAATAATATTCTGGAAGAATTAAAAAAGAAATCTAAGGTTAAAACTCATGATAAATCTACGCGGGGTTTGATAAATGCTTTCAAAGATTTTACTAAAGATACTCCCACCACCGGAAAATCTGATTTGGATCACATTGCTGCTCATGGTTTTGCTATGGGTTCGGATTGGAATCCACCACAATTAAATGAAATGCATCACAAAATTATTGAACAATGCGTAGAAAAACCACTTTCCAGCCAGGAAATAGCAGATGCTCTGCAGCGTCATGGAAAATCTGGAAATCTGAAAAGAGCGATTTCTTCTTTGAAAAATAAAAGATACTTAGCTTTCACGATCCCCGATAAACCGGGAAGTTCAAAACAGAAATATAAGATAACACGAAAAGGTATGAAAGCTTTGGAACAATATGGTCAGCATAAAAAAGTAATTTTAAATCGTATTCAGGTAATCAAGGGTGACATCACAAATCTAAAAGTTGATGCTATCGTAAATGCTGCAAACACTTCACTGCTGGGCGGTGGTGGAGTTGATGGAGCGATTCATCGTGCCGCAGGTGAAGAACTGAAAATTGAATGTAGAAAACTGGGTGGATGTCCCACTGGAGAAGCCAGAATTACGCCGGGATTTCAACTTCCAGCCAAAAATGTAATTCATGCTGTGGGTCCAGTTTGGCACGGCGGCAAAACTAAAGAAAATCAACTTCTGGCAAGTTGTTATAAAAACAGCCTGGACCTGGCAGTGAAAAATGGAATCCGCACGATCGCTTTTCCGGCAATAAGTTGCGGCGTTTATCGGTTTCCATTTGATAAAGCAGCCGAAATTGCAGTTCAGGAAGTTAAGAAATTCCTGGAAATAAATTCTACAGTAGAGAAAGTTATTTTCAGTTGCTTTAACGATGATATCTATAACGCTTATCTGGAAGTAGTAAAAGAAACATTTTAAAGGAATAATTATGAATTTGACTGGTAAACAAAAAGCAAAACTAAAATCAATAGGACAAACCCAAAAAGTAATGGTTCAGATTGGTGATAAAGGCGTTACAGAAAATGTGATCAGAAGCTTGGATGAGGCTCTGGAAGCGCATGAACTGATCAAAATCTCTGTTCAGCATCCGCATCGTGATATTCGTAAGGAAATGATCGCAGAACTGGCAGAGAAATCCGAATCTCAGATCGTTAATATAATCGGAAAGACAGCACTGTTATTCAAAGAAAATCCTGAAAAACCGGTAATTTCTGAAAAATTGTAGCGAACTCATCCTGCCGTCCTTCTCTTCTTCGAAAGGTTTAAGATTAAAAGGCAGCAATAGCTGCGAAAATCAGGCATTACAAAACTGGAGTTTTGTAACGAGTATGTAGAAATAAAGATGAAACTCTGAAAAGGTCTCTTTCAACCAGTTCATGCTTTTGACACTTTCAGAGTTGGAGCGAATAAAATACCTTGAAAGTGCTAAGGAAGATGAGGGTTTGTATGAAGCCTTTTCAAGGTTAAACGTAACTCGATCTGCCAGATCGAGAAAAATGCGACCAAGCTGGTCGCTGTACGGGAAATTATGAAATTTGTTAAAACACAGGACGGATCATACACTGTTTTCAATGAAGCTGCCGAGGAGCATTATCATTCCATTTCCGGTGCTTTGGAAGAAGCTTTGGAAAAGCATGTAAAAGCAGTTGGGGTGGAAGATGGATTTCAGATTCTGGATTTCTGTTTTGGTCTGGGTTACAATTCAATAACTGCCACAAAAAGTCATAATAATCTGAAAATTATTGGTTTGGAAAATGATATAGAAATCCTAAAAACAATAAAAAAAATAAAAGTTCCAAAAGAAATCCAAAACGAATTCGCTGCTTTTCGAGATATCGCGAAAAGATTAGAGATCACAGATCAGCACAAAAACACAATCAAATTGATCATCGGAGATGCAATGCAAACGATCGAGCAGCTTCCTGAAAATTATTTTGATCGCGTTTTCTTTGATCCATTTTCTCCGCAGAAACAACCGGAAATGTGGAGCAGAGAAATCTTCCAAAAAGTACATGACAAAATGAAACCAGGTGGCAAATTGAGCACTTACAGTTGTACCAAATGGATTCGGCAAAACATGAAAAATGCCGGATTTCAGGTTTTAGATGGTCCCGCTGTAGGACGCAAAAGTCCAGCAACGATTGGAGTGAAATAAGCTGCCTTTTTGAAGGGGAGATGGCGACTTTGTCGGCAGAGGGGTTTTTGATAAATAAAATTTTTTGATTAAAAACTGAACCCCCTTTAATCGAAAGAATTCCTCGCTGCTCTGCATCGGGGTTTTCCAAATTTTCTCCCCTGTTTGAGGGGAGATCCGGCAGTTGCCGGAGAGGGGTAAATAATGAAAATTCGATTTTCAGCTTGCTGAAATAAATTTAGCG
>JAIPJH010000131.1 GCA_021734245.1 Candidatus Cloacimonadota bacterium
ATGAAAAAGGTCTTGTTTTCATTCCTAAAGATGAACTCAAGAAATCCTTTATTATCCATCTTAAGCATGATTTGAAGTTACTCAAACAGATTCATAAAAACTGGTTTGAAGATGGCATTAAAGAGGATCCAAAATTAGACAATTTCAAAAAGGAAATTGTAAAGCAGCTCAAAGAAGATCCCAAGAGGAAGATCGTTGTTTTTAGTGAATACACCGATACAGCCAGATATGTTTTCGATAACATCAAGAATGATCCTGTTATCAAAGCAATCTACTATTCCAGTGCCGAATCGAACAAAATAAGAAGAACTATCAAAGAAAATTTCGATGCTTCATCTGAAGTTCAGAAAGACAAATATAACATAATAATCACTACCGATGCTCTTTCAGAAGGTATTAACCTGAACAGAGCTGGTACAATTTTCAACTATGATATTCCTTACAATCCAACCAGAGTAATTCAGAGAGTTGGTCGTATAAATCGTATTGGCAAGATGCTTTTTGAAAAACTTTATATCTACAATTATTTCCCAACTGAAATTGGTGAAGGTCACATCAGAAAAAAAGAGATCTCCACTCTCAAAAAAGCTATGATAGACACACTTCTCGGAGAAGATACACAAGTTCTAACCGATGAAGAACAACTGGTTTCGTACTTCCACGAGCAATATAGCAAAGCATTGGAAACTCAGGAAAGCGAATCCTGGGATGTGGAATATCAAAATGAATACTACAATATCCTCAGTGGTAAACCGGAACTTCTTGATAAAGCCAAAGCTATCCAACATCGAAGCAGAACCAGAAGAACAGTGAAAAAAGACAGAGCAGGTGTTCTTGTATTTGGTAAGAAAGGTGAGGACTTCACCTTCCGGTTAGGAATCAGTAATATAGATTCCGAAGCTATCACAGCAGAAGAAGCTCTTAAACTGTTCAAGGCTGAACTTACAGAACAACCAAAGGTTGTCTCAGATACATTTGACGCAATTTATCAGAATGTTAAAGAAAATATGTATATTAATAAATCCAAAGTATCAACCAAAGGCAAAAGGGCTCGTACACTAAATAAATTAAAAGCTTTGATTACTGCTGTACCCAAGAAGAAAGACTATCTGCAAGACCTTTATACTGTAGGAAAAGAGCTTAATTCCCTACCGGATGGTGTTTATAGTATTATTCGGATAATCGATACAAAATCGATTGATCAAGATATAAAAGAATTAATGAAAGAAGTTCCACACAGCTATCTTGATAAGATCATCAAAGCTGCTAAACAGATTGATGAAGGATCTGAAACTCTGATCTTATCGGAGGAGTTGATATGAAAAACTTGCAAAATAATTTATACAATGAAATTTCAAAAATTATCGAAAATGCCAGAAATCAAGTTCGCAGAAACGTGAACAGTACTTTGGTTATCACTTACTGGCAAATCGGTAAGCTCATTGTGAAAGATGAACTCAACGGTAATTACCGAGCCAATTACGGCAAAGAAATTTTGCAGAACCTTTCTGTGCAATTGACCAATAACTTTGGTAAGGGATTTGATGTTACAAACTTGCGGAAAATGAAACAATTTTATGCATCTTTCCCAAAACAAGACTCAGTGAGTCTCGAATTGAGCTGGACGCATTATCGTCACTTGCTGCGAGTGGAAAAAGAATCTGCCAGATTCTGGTATCTGCAGGAAGCTATCAAAGAAAACTGGTCAACCAGAGCATTAGAAAGACAGATTAACAGCTTCTATTATGAAAGATTATTGAGCAGTAAGATTAAAGAAGCGGTTATTAAAGAAGCAAAAGAGAAAACAGAAAAAAACAATCCCAAAAACATCCTTAAAGATCCTTATGTATTAGAATTTCTACAGCTTGAAAATAGACCACAATACACTGAAAATGAAATGGAAACCGCACTTATCGATCATTTGCAGAAATTCTTGCTGGAACTGGGCAGAGGTTTCTCCTTTGTAGGTCGTCAAAAACATATCAATCTGGATGGTGAACATTTTTATATTGATCTGGTTTTCTATAATTTCATCCTGAAATGTTTTGTGCTTATAGATTTGAAAAAAGGCAAACTTACGCATCAGGATATTGGTCAAATGGATACTTATATCAGAATTTATGAAGCAAATGTTCGGGCTCAAGATGATAATCCTACTATCGGACTTATTTTATGCAGCGAAAAGAACGAAGCTGTTGCCAAATATTCCATATTAGCTGAAAATAAACAGCTCTTTGCCAGCAAATATAAATTATATCTACCTACTGAAAAACAGTTGGAAAATGAACTGAATAAAGATAGAATACTGATTGAAAATGAGATAAATAAATACTAGGACGATGAAAATGAAAAACTTCCTGAATTCAAACTATTCTAGAGAAACCTGGATTAATTTCCTGCAGAATCAGTTCTTACCAAGTGATTTTTCTCTGCGGAGAGAACAGATCGATATTGATTTCCAATCCAAATATATCAAACCTCAAGCCTATTGGATTGGCGATTGTGAATCGCTGGGAGATCTGGCTATTATCGAAGTAAAACATGAATCCGAATTTGATCCTCGCATCGGTGTATCTCGTGATGCATTCCGTTTGATGGCAGAACATCAACTGAGCAAAGCGCTCTTCTTCTTTGTCTCCGAAAATTCCAATAACTATCGCTTCTCACTTATAACACTTGATCTTAAACTGGAAGGGAAAGATGTAAAATATAGATTTTCCAATCCCAAGCGTTTCTCATTCTTCTTAGGAGAAGAAGCAAAAATCCATACTCCGCAGGAATTCCTCTTTGAGAAAGGCAGAATTAAAGATTTTGATGATCTGCAAGGTAGATTCTCTATTGAAGTTGTGAACAAAGAATTCTATCATGGAATTCAAAGATTATTTTACAAACTGGTCGGAGGAAAAGTTAAACAAGGTTCCAAGAAATTTGATTTTACACCTATGCTAAAGCTCCCATCAACCAACGATCATCAAACCATGCAGGAATTCAGCGTAAGATTGGTTGGTCGCTTGGTTTTCTGCTGGTTCCTCAAAAAGAAAAAATCAGATGCCGGAATACCTTTAATACCGGAAAACATACTTTCATCCGATGCAATTGAAAGGGATTATTATCATAAAGCTATTGAGCCATTATTCTTTGAGTTATTGAATACTCCAATCGATGAAAGAAGAGATGATTTCCGTAGTAGTGAGTTTGATCTAATTCCGTTTCTTAACGGTGGTTTATTCGATCCCAATCTGCATGAAGATTATTACCGATATTCACCTATGGAGAAAGAATATAAACCATCTTATAATTTGGTAATCCCTGACGAGTGGTTAGAAGAATTTATCACTCTATTGGAAACCTATAACTTCACTATCGATGAGAATACATCTATTGATATTGATTTGTCTGTTGATCCTGAAATGCTGGGTAGAATATTTGAAAACCTGCTGGCGGAAATCAATCCCGAAACAGGTAATACAGCTCGAAAAGCCACCGGAAGTTACTATACTCCTCGCCCCATTGTGGAATACATGGTGGATGAATCACTCATCCTGTACTTACTCACCAAACTTTCTCCCAAATTTCCTGAACAAAGTAAAAACCTTGCCAGTCATTGCGAGGAATCTTCTTCGAATGAACTTCCGAAGCAATCTCAATTGGAAAAGCAGATTCGTGAATTACTGGATTACAACATTGAAGGAACGGAGCTGATTAAAGAACAAAAAATTGCTGTAATAGATGCTCTGGATGCGATAAAGGTGCTCGATCCTGCTTGTGGTTCAGGAGCTTTCCCTATGGGTATCCTGCAGAAAATGCTGCTCATTTTACAGAAAGTTGATCCTGAATCAATTGAATGGGTAATTCGACAATTGGATAAAATCCCCAATAAACTGGTGCGGCAGACTTTGGAAGATAAACTGATGAATGAAAACTGGAAATATAAACACAAAATGGGAATTATCCAGAATGCTATTTATGGAGTTGATATACAACCTATTGCTACTGAAATTTCCAAGCTGCGTTTATTCCTTACTCTCATCGTAGATGAAAACATAATCGATGAAAAGGCAAACAGGAATATCCATCCGCTTCCAAACTTATCTTTCAAATTTGTAACAGCCAATACTCTCATTGGATTAGGGAAAACACCTGATTTAGATGACTGGATGATCAAACATGCCTATGAAGAATGCGTGACCGATATGGAACAAGTTCGTGAGCAGTATTTTTATGAATTCGACAAATCTAAAAAAGCTCAGTTAGAAAATAAAATTAAGGATATCCAGAAGAAACTTTATAACATTATCATAGAGCACCAAATCCATTCTGACTATTTCAATAAATTGATCAGTTGGAATCCTTTTGAAGACAAAGCTTCTGGATGGTTTGATCCCAGTTGGATGTTTGGAATTAGCGATGGGTTTGATGTTATAATAGCAAATCCTCCTTATGGTGTAAATATACCTTCAACTCAAAAAGAGTACATAAAGAGACAATTAATAGATACAAAAAATTCAAATTCTGCTTCGTATTTCATTGATTATAGTAAAAATAAGTATTTAGCAGAAGATGGGACATTAACACTTATTGTTCCAAAATCTCTTCTTTATTCGGGAAGATGGTTTAGCTTGGTTCTCGCATTATTAACTCGTACTTCATCCTTGCTCGATGTGGAAAAAGGATTTGAAGATGTTTTACTTGAACAGGTTTCATTCACTTTTTCTTCGATGAAATCTAAGACTTATAAATCACTAAAATATAATGGAAATACTATTGATCAAGTTAATATAATTGATAAATCAATTGTAAGGCAATTAAAGGCTTGGATTTGTGATGTTAATAAATTTGAACTATCTATTGTTAATAACAAATTCAAAAATGTAATTGAAATGAGTCAAATATCGAAAACTACAAGAGGATTAACATTTCAAAAACATCTTAAATCTACTGGAGATATTAAAGCGATAGGTGGTAAAAATATTCAAAAATATTACATAAATAATTTTAAAGGCTTTTTAGATAAAGAGCTCATTGATTCAAATAAAAAAGCAAGAAGTTTAATGTGCCCAAAGATAATTTCTCAAAGGTTAGTAGCACATATTCAAAATCCATACCCACATATGAAAATCACTTCAACAGTAGATAAAAATGGATCTATATTTGGTGTAGATACAGTAGAAAATACAATAATAACTAATCGTAAATTTTCAAATAATTTTATCCTTTCACTACTCAATAGTAAATTGTTAAGTTGGTATTTATACAAGTTCATTTTTTGTTCAGCTATAAGAACAACTGATTTAGATAATGCATACATCGGTAAATTACCAATAAAAGACAGTGAAAATAAATGTTTGTTCGAAGAATTAATTGATAAAATTATTGATGAAAAAAAGGGTGGAAGAATCACACAATATTTGGAAGATCAACTCGACCTAATGGTTTACAAACTTTATGAACTCACTTATGAAGAAGCAAAGATAGTCGATCCTGAATTGGATAGTGTTTTGTCTCAGTTTGGTTTGAGCAAAGAAGATTATGAGCATATGAGTGTGGAGGAGTTAGCAAAGCTTAATATGAGTGATGAGGAGCTGGAGAAATTACAAACCGAAATAGACTGTTCATTTGATAATGAATCACAAAAAGAATTGGAAACTAATCGAAAACATGTTAGAAACATTGAAC
>JAIPJH010000132.1 GCA_021734245.1 Candidatus Cloacimonadota bacterium
ATAGTCGTGGTGTGGATAGTGTACACTTTAGATAAATTTCAGACTTATCCACGATTTGACACTATTTTTCACTTATGTTTTTCTATTCTCGCTTTATGAAAATGTTTCATAACTTTTCATAAAACATGTTACACTACCACTTTTAATTCCTAATAAAATTAGATCGATACTTCCTGCAAGAAATAACTAAAAAAAACCTGCCTGACTTCTAAAAGCCCGGCAGGTTTCAAATTATCTCTTTGATTCTTTGCTTCTCTTTATCTTTGCCTTTTTCTACTCTTCAATAACTTCCACATTGGCACGAGGAAGTGTAACTTTCTGTCCATCTTCCAGTTCTGCTTCCAGAATACGAACCAATGTTTCAGATTCTACCGGAGTCAGTTTTTCGGGAAGTCCTGTAACTTTTCCGATCATTCCAAAGTTTGGCTGACGGATCACACGGATGGTTGTTCCGATAAGAAGTTCAGACATTTTAGCTTCTTTCACTTTTAGTTCTTCTACTTCAAATTTAATTGGAATGATAATCTCAGGACGCATCACGCCGGCACGAATCTGAGTAAAACCATGAATGGAAGTTTTATGACCTTCAAATTGTTTCATCAATTCAAATGTCTTCTTTGCCATGTTAATATTACCAAAACCTTCGGTAGCAACAATAGTAAGACCGATTTCTTCATGCCCTGTAATAGCAACGCCGATATCGTAACCCAGAAGGTCCTTCAGATCCTGATCATCAATACCACCGGTGATAATTCCCGCAACTCCAACTTTTTGAGCTTTTTTGATAACAGCAAGTGTAGCGATAGCTCCGCAAACAATAATTTTATCTTTGCATGAATCATCAATTTTAGCCGGATCAAGAATTGCATCCGGTGCATCGGCCAGAACCTTTATCTCGCCGTTTGTTTCACCACCGATCCCGAAAATTCCCTGCACATAAGCAGATTTATTTTCGATGATAACACCTTCTTCTGGAATTATATCAACTACCACGCCATCCATAAACGCAGCAACCTGAACAGGTATGCGTGGTTCGCGAAGTAACAGCTGCCCGGTTAAAGTGGAAATACTTTCTACTTCACCTTCGATAGGTGATTTT
Source organism: Candidatus Cloacimonadota bacterium (assembly GCA_021734245.1). NCBI lineage: Bacteria > Pseudomonadati > Candidatus Cloacimonadota > Candidatus Cloacimonadota bacterium. Next base: position 1,100 of record JAIPJH010000132.1, read on the forward strand.
ACAATTGATTTGAACATGCCAAAGAAACCTTTTGTTTGTGCCAACATAGTTCCTTTTTTCAGGATGTCGCCTTCTTTTATCTTGATGTAATCTTTCATAAATTTGGGGTCTACACCCAATTTATTTGCCAGATTGAAAGGAACTACTTTTCCCGGAAGAAGAGTTTCTGCTACAAAATCATTGGCTTTTACTTTATCGCCTTTCTTAACCAGAACTTTTCCTTTTAGAGGTAAAATTCTTTCTTTTCTTAAAACTATACTATCGGTTACTGTTAAACCTGGTGAATATGCTTGAGCCATTATGCCTCCATTTTTTAGCAACTAACAAATACGAACATTTTTTTTTCGTTCTGTTCGAATAGTTCGTTGCTTAATCATTTTTTTATATGTGCCTTATGAGGCTATTCTAAAATTTCCATAGGATATGCATCCAGTTCTTTCATCCATTTCTTCAGAAGTGGAACTCTTTCTTCTGCTGAATCCGGCAAGACAAATGGATCACGACCACGGGTATCCAAAACGATTCCAACTACTCCACCGTGCAATTCTGTTTCAACTTCCTGTCCTTTGCCAGCTCCAATATCCAAACCACGAGCAGGTTTCAAAGTTGCTTTCGCAGTTTCATCTACTCCACAAGGCAGTAATCTCAGTTCGCCAAATGGAATTTCTTCTTCAAAAGTTTCGCCGTTTGGAAGTTCAATTTTTGCAGTTAATGATACTTTATTATGTTTGATCTTACCAACTGGAGCTACACAGGTTCCCAGATATATCAGACAATCTTTTTCAAAAACTTCGGTAGCAGCTTTTTCACTGATCTCTGCCAAAACACCAAGCTGCGGCATCATGAAAATACTATCCACAGCCAGTCTTGTTATTCCTTCCGGCAGGAAGGCATCGATCATCATCATAACTGATTGATTACGACGCGGAGCATGAGAAAGAACTCCACCAGAACCAACCAGCAGATCAAGACTCATCATGTTTACGATGGTATCACCGGAAACAGATTGAGAAAACGCTTCCGAGATTTCTCGTTGTCTTTGACCACCTTTCAGAGATACAGCAAATTCTTTGTGTTGAATAAAAGCGTAACGCAAAGCTTCTTTAGCAATTGCCTGTTCCAATACAAGTTCTTCTAATTGTTGTGGAATTGTAGTTGGACGGATCATCTTGTTTTTAATCATGTTACGCAGCATAGATTTATCTATATCGAACGGTACCCAGCGCAAAATATTATCAATTCCGGCTGTAGCTAAAACATTGGAAATACTGTAGCTCATGCCCAGATTTGCACTCACGGTTCTATTAAATACTCGCTGTTCAGTAAAAACGGAGAAAACATCAGTAGTAGCTCCGCCAATATCCACACCCAGAACTTCAATATTATTTACTTTGGCGATCGTCTGCATGATATTTCCCACAGCTGCAGGTGTCGGCATGATTGGAATATCAACGAGTTTGCCATTGATCGGACCTTTGGTCCAACTCATCAATTTGTTGTATCCGGGAGCTTGCGCCATTACGTGTTCCATAAAAAGGTCATGGATTTTATCACGAGCCGGCCCCAGATTTTCCCGTTCCAAAGTAGGACGCAGATTATCGGTGATAATAAGGTCGGTTTTTTTATCCAATGTTTCCTTGATAATATCACGAGCTTTGTTGTTGCCAGCATAAATTACAGGCAGCTTATAGCTGGAGCCAAGACGAGGTTTTGGATCGGCAGCTCCAACCAGTTCAGCCATTTCTGCTACGTGTTTGGTTGTTCCGCCATCTACACCGCCAGCCATTAAAATCATGTCGGGTCGCAGGTGTCGAATACGTTCAATTTTTTCATGGTTTGCACGTTTGTCGTTGCTTGCGATCAGATCCATAACGATAGCACCAGCACCCAGAGCAGCACGTTCTGCGCTTTCTCCAGTCATTCTGGCTACCACTCCAGTTACCATCATCTGCAAGCCACCGCCAGCACTACTGGTAGAAACATAAGCATCAACACCCTGATCTTCTTTGTTTGTAAGCCAGATTTTATTGTCTTTGGTGAATTTAATGCTGTCATCATTGTATTTGATGCGTGCAAGTTCTTCCAGTTCTGTAACTGCATTGATAACACCTCTGGTTACATCATTCAAAGGTTTTTCTACAGTTGTGGGAGCTTCACCACGTACTGTTTGACGGAACTCACCGTCAATATACTCAATCAGAATCGATTTCGTGGTAGTAGATCCGCAGTCAGTTGCAATGATTCTTTTCAGCTTTTGAGCATCTCCCATACTTTCCTCCATATTTTATTTCTTGAATATTTTTTTAAAGAAATTTTTGATTTTATTTCTTCTACGTTTTTTTCTCATTCTGCGCTGTTTACGTTCTTCTTTATATACTTCCACATCAAGTTCGTCGATGCGATTTATAAGCAAGTTTACATTTTCCTGATTTTCCAGAAGAGCAGCAAATTCCTGGTACTCTTTGGGATTGAAGATCAATTCTGCAAAGGGAGCTAAAAAGTAAAGAACCTGACTTCCCAACCTGCTGAGAGGCCGTAATGATTCGATCGTCATAATTGCAGGTGCTGCCATCCTTTTTTTCACGATGAAAAGAGAAATTTTCTCTATCAGCTCAACTGCTCTTTCCTGATCGATCTCTACAATCATTCTTTTTTATTCCTTTTCAAATTTAACTCATTATATAATAAATATTTACTTTATCTATTTTAGTTTTTCAAAAAATCTTGATGCCCTTATGGTTGTCAAGACAATGATTATCTAATTAGCTGATTTATTAATTATTTACTGCACTTATGGCTAATGTTTTTGGAAAAGCCACATTATGCTCGAGCAAGTGTGAAGGCAAAAACTTGTGAAACTTTATGCTTTTTTAAAAGCAACGATATGCTATTCAGCGTTGATCCTGTGGTAAAGACATCGTCTACAACTAAAACTGTTTTTCCTTTTATTTCATATTTGGAATTCAATTCAAAAGCACCTTTTACATTTTGTTGCCTTTCAGATCTACCTAATTTGGTTTGGGTTTGCGTAAAACGTTTCCTAATAATCAAGTTTGGATTATGTTCAATTTTTAGTTCAGATGCTATTTTTCTGGCCAACATCTCAGCCTGATTAAAACCTCGATGCCGTTTCTTTACGCTGTGAAGCGGAACTGGAGCAATGATATCGATTTTGGAAAATGGTTTTAATTCTAACAAAAGCTCTGCTGCTTTTTGCCCCAGAAAATCTGCTATTCTGATCATTTCATCGTATTTTAGATCGTGAATAAATTTTTGCATAACTTTATTGAAGCCATAAACTGATCTGGCTCTATCAAAAGCAAAATCTTCTTTGCTGCAAACCTTGCATTCGCCATTTTTCAAAATTGAACCGCAGTAATTACAAACATCTTCCAGCCAAACCAAATCATTTTTGCATTCTTCGCAAATTATGCCCTCTGGAATGCGTTTTCGGCAAGAAAAACAGTTGGGAGGAAATAGCAAATCGAGAAAAGATTTCAGCAGATTATTCTTCGTCCTGTTCATCTTCCGAGCTATCTTTATTTTTCGATGATTTTACTGCAAAACCCAATTGAAACAGATAAGCATTATCCGGTTCCCAGGTCATCAAAGCCCAGGAATAAAGTGATCGTAATTTTCTGGCATCTTCCTTGAAAAGTTCTATTTGGATTGCAGTATTTTTTTCTGTTTTTTCTTTCTTCAATTTTTCGATTTTTTCGGCAATTTGAAGTGAATTATTCAACAGTTTTATCAACTTATCCACGAAATCCTGTGGAATTGCCTGCTCTTTTTTATTTTGCATATGATTCTGATAAGCTCGAATAAATTTATCTGCAACAGCAATTTTATCAGCTCGATTGCGGGGAAATTTACTATCCACTCCAAAAGAACGTAATACATTTTTTTCCTGAGAATACGTACTTTTTACAAGTCTTTTGCATTTAAGATAATATTTGAATGTTTTCTCATCTGCATCTCTTTGTTCCTGATAAAATTCGTTTGATCTTGATTTTTTGCTTTCTGCAATTTTGAGTGCTTTTTCCCATTTATCATAGGCATGCAATCCCCAATCAACCAAGGAGCGTGGAATAGATAATGACGTTGACCAATAATCGATATAATTTTTTAGTATTTTTAATCGCTCACTGCGTTTTGCATAGCTGTCATTTGTAAAATAATTGTCGTTAAAAACAGCCATCTTTTCCTCCTGATTTCAATATTAAAATCTTTTATTACAAAATTCATAAATCTAAATTACAATTCATTACCTTTAATAAAAGTTTCAATTTGTACGTCAATAATTTTATTTATGGAAGCAGATTTCGTTATCCCAAGTTTCGGCAAAAAACATCCAAAACCACAAAAATAATGAGCTAAGTGCTTGAAAAATAGAACAAATTCTTCTAAAAATGGCGAAAAAGTGCCCAAAAAATATTTATTGAGAAATGAGTTGACCGGCTGCGATGGT
>JAIPJH010000133.1 GCA_021734245.1 Candidatus Cloacimonadota bacterium
CTTTTCAACTAAAGCGAAGAAGGACTTCTTCTTGCTTTTCGGGAGGGGAATGTATTACACTTATATAATTAGAAGTATATCGAATTTAAAGAAAACTTATATTGGATTTACTGCTGACATTAATGAAAGATTAAAATCTTTAGAATCAGATTTGCGAAGAAAAATATCTTTATAATGTGAGATGTTTATGAAAAAATATTTTTTGTTAATTTTTGGGATACTCATTATTATAATTTTAATCCTCATTTTTACTTCTAATATGAACATCACTTCTTTTTTGAAAAATGACGTGATATCAAGAAAAATTGTGGATAGTCTTAACATAAAAAAAGATGAGGTTGCAGAAATCACAAAAGAAAACGACAAAATCGAGCAATTAAAAATTCCTTCAAAATCACATCCAAAAAAGATAGATAAACAGAATAAGGAAGTAAAAGATAATCTTGCTACATTAGAAAAAGAAACAAAAAAACCTTCCGCTAAAAACGAGAAGAGATTACCACCACCAAATAACTCAAAGGGAAATGTGATGCGTGTAATCGATGGTGATACCGCAGAAATTTTCGTGGATGGATTTCTTTATGTGGTTCGTTATCTAATGATAGACACCCCAGAATTACACAGTAAATTTAAAGATGTAGAACCTTTTGCAAAAGAGGCTTGCGAATTCAACAAAAGATTAGTTGAAGGAAAAACAGTTATTCTTGAAAAAGATAAAACGGAATTTGATAAATATGGTAGATTACTGCGTTATGTCTATTTAGATTCAATTATGATAAATCTTGAATTAATTAGGTGTGGTTTAGCAGAAATTTTGTTTATAAAACCCGATGTAAAACATTATTCTTTGTTTGCTGAAATTCAGTCTGATGCTCAAGAAAAGAAATTAGGTATTTGGAGTATTCGTGAATTTCCAAAAGAAAAACATATCAAAAAAGAAAAAGATGATTCTGACACTTTGAATGCCAAAAAAAAATATGAACAAAAAATGAAAAATCTTCAAAAACTTAACGAACCCAAAATAGTAATTTCTAAAATTTTTTTTGATGGAATTGTGCCCAGAGTAGAAAGTGATGAATATATCGAAATAAAAAATAATGGTGAAATAGATGTTTGTTTGCAAGGTTGGCAAATCAATGCAGGAAATTCCAAACAGAATTTTGTTTTTGCAGAAGATTTTATATTAGCAGCAGGAAAATCATGTAGAATTTATACGAACGAAATTCATCCAGAATCCGGTGGTTTTAGCTTTAAAAGTAAACGGGCAATTTGGAAAAATTCCGGTGATATTGGTTACTTGATAGATAATAAAAATCAACTGGCGGACAAGTGGAAATATTGAAATATTAAATTCGAGAAAACACGAAATACAATAGTTGTTTCTTTTACTGCGTAATAACAATTTCTAAAGCACATTTCATTAATATTTTTAGAAGTGCATGATTGTATAATTTTATATACTTTCGTGTATACCAAGGATGCTATTTTGTATTTCCCTGTTTTATAGTATTTTAAATTATTTTATTGTCGTTCTTAGTCATGATATTCATAGTTGATGAAAGAAATTTAAAAAATCCAATTAGCTTTACTTTGGAATCAGGTAAGATGAGGAATTGCATATCTCATAATTGAGAGATTTTAGATAATCTTATTGACTTCAAATTGGGTGAAAATATGTCGGTAAACGATGAAAATATTTAATTTTGCTTGGAGGCAAAATGGCGATAGAAGAAAAGATTGCTCAGCTTCGAGATAAGAAAGCAAAAGCCAGACTTGGCGGCGGCGAAAAACGCACCGAAGCTCAGCACTCCAAAGGAAAACTGACAGCCCGAGAAAGAATTGAAAAATTGGTCGATCCCAACAGCTTTGAAGAATTTGATATGTTCATCGAACATCGTTGTCTGGATTTTGGTATGGACAAAAAACCAAAATATGCCGGGGACGGAGTTGTAACTGGTTGTGCTACGATCGATGGCAGAATGGTTTATATTTTTGCCCAGGATTTCACGATCACCGGCGGTTCACTTTCCAAAACTCAATCTGAAAAGATCTGTAAAGTTATGGACATGGCAATGACGATGGGAGCTCCACTTATCGGCATGAATGACAGTGGTGGAGCCAGAGTTCAGGAAGGCGTTGACGCCCTGGCCGGATATGCAGAAATTTTCCTGCGAAATGTTCATGCTTCAGGATTAATTCCGCAGATCAGTGCAATTATGGGTCCTTGTGCTGGGGGAGCAGTTTATTCACCGGCGATAACAGATTTTATTTTTATGAACAAAGCTACAAGTTACATGTTTGTAACCGGTCCAAAAGTTGTTAAAACAGTTCTGAACGAAGAAATCACAACCGACGAATTGGGCGGTTCTGTGATGCATGCCACCAAGAGCGGCGTAGCACATTTTATCAGCGAAGATGAAGATGAAACTATCGAACAGGTTAAAAAACTTCTCAGTTACATTCCTTCCAACAATATGGAAAATCCACCTTATGTTCCAAACGATGATCCGATCGATCGCAGCTGTGAGGAACTTAACGATGTGATGCCTGACAATCCCAATAAACCTTACGACATGCACGAAGTTATCGAAAGCATTGTCGATAGTAATGAGTTTTTTGAAACTTCTAAAAACTATGCCAAAAATATCATCGTTGGCTTTGCCAGGATGAATGGACACACAGTTGGAATTATTGCCAATCAGCCGAAAGTTCTGGCTGGAGTTCTGGATATAAATGCCTCAGTTAAATCTGCACGGTTTGTGCGTTTCTGCGATGCCTTCAATGTTCCGCTGGTGGTTTTGGAAGATGTGCCCGGATTCTTGCCGGGAAGTGGACAGGAATGGAACGGAATTATTCGTCATGGAGCAAAACTGCTTTATGCTTTTGCTGAAGCAACAGTTCCCAAAGTTACTGTGATCCTGCGAAAAGCTTACGGTGGAGCTTACTGCGTGATGAACAGCCGCAGTATGGGGGCTGATGTCGTTTATGCCTGGCCAAATGGCGAAATTGCGGTAATGGGACCAAAAGGTGCTGTAGAAATCGTATTCCGCAAAGAAGTAGCAGAGGCTGATGATAAAGCAGCCATCACAGAGAAGAAGGAAGAAGAATATCGCGAGAAATTTGCCAATCCATACGTAGCAGCCAGAAAAGGTTATATAGATGATGTAATCGAACCGGCTACTACCCGTTTCAGAATTATTCGTTCTCTGGAAATGCTGGCTACAAAACGAAAAAGCAATCCACCCAAAAAGCATGGAAACATTCCATTATAAAAGCTGGAAATGATGAAAAATATTTGGATCTTGATCTTATTGGTTTCAGTTACATTTATTGCTGCAGAAGAACTGGAATATGAATTTTCATTGGATAAAACTCTGTTGGAAATTTCTGCTGAGACGAATGTTCCAGTAAAAAAAATAGCTGAATATCTGGAACTGAATGATATTATCGATTTCAGGGTAACCCTCAGAGAACTGAATCTGAAAAGCGAAGATGTTAATAAAGCAATAAAATTATTCAATCAAAACAGAAAATCATTGTACAGCGGCATAGTGCTGGTGGGGATGTCCATCGTTTTTGCCAGTTTGATTTTGGTAGGACTTATAATTTCAACTCTTCAGCATGTGGGCGTAAAGAAACAACCTGAAAAAGCAAAAAAAAATCAACTCGAAACTGCGGAAACTGATTTAGGAAAAGTTTCAGCACCAAAAGGTGAATTAACCCAGAATGGAATTGTAGCTGCCATCACAGCAATGATGCTGCATCGAGCAGAAATGGAAGAAAACAGTCGAATCCAGCTTACCTGGAGCCGACCAAATAGCAGTGGATGGCGTGGTGTAAATGCTGTAGAAAATAAATTTTTGGAAAATGGAAGAGGACAAAAATGAAATCCTATAAATTGAAAATAAATAACGAAAAGTTTGAAGCTAAGGTAAAAGCAGATCTTGGCAGTTCTGTTGTTGTGGAAGTTAATGGCGTCGATTACAATATCGAGCTGGAGAAAAAGACCAAAAAAGAAAAATCAATTCCAAAAGTTAAAAAAACAGCAGCATCTTCAAGTGCTCCCAAAACTAAACCTGTAAAAGTTTCTGCAGGAACCGTGCTTGCACCAATTCCCGGATTGGTTATGAAAATTTTAGTAAAAGTAGGTGATGTTATTCAAGTTGGCGATAACATCCTGGTTTTGGAAGCTATGAAAATGGAATCCGAGATCGCATCCAATGCGAGTGGAATCGTGAAAAGCATCAATGTGAAAGAAGGCGATACAGTTCAAGAACACGAAGTTCTGATAGAAGTCGGAGAATAAAAAATGGCAGAATTTTTCAATTTTCTGGGAACAACAGGATTAGCGCAAATTCAAATTCCATATCTAATTATGATGACAGTTGGCTGCGTTTTTATTTATCTGGGAATTGCCAAAGATTATGAACCTCTGCTTCTGGTTCCAATTGGATTTGGTATTATTCTGGGAAATCTCCCAGGAACAGAAGCTTATGGCGTTTATGCCGAAGGCTCTGTTTTAAATCAGCTTTATTATGGTGTGAAATTCGGGATTTATCCACCACTTATATTTTTAGGGATCGGAGCGATGACGGATTTTTCCACTTTGATCGCTAATCCAAAACTTATTCTTCTGGGAGCGGCTGCACAATTCGGAATTTTTGCAACTTTTATTGGATCATTACTTTTAGGATTCACCGTTCTGGAATCCGGAGCTATTGGAATTATCGGTGGAGCAGACGGCCCGACTTCGATTTTTCTTTCCACTAAACTTGCTCCTCATCTTCTGGGTCCGATTGCAATTGCAGCATATTCCTACATGGCACTGGTTCCAGTTATTCAACCTCCTATAATTAAACTTCTCACCACCAAAAAAGAACGTGTTATCCGCATGAAAACACCGCGAGTTGTTACTAAAAGAGAAAAAGTGCTGTTTCCAATTATCGGTGCTTTAGTTACGATTCTTATTGCTCCCGGAGCGTCTGCGCTTCTGGGAATGCTGTTCTTTGGAAATTTATTGAAAGAAAGCGGTGTAACAGATAGATTGGCCAGAACTGCTTCTAATGCTCTAATTGATATTATTACGATAGTTCTGGGATTAGGAGTAGGAGCGTCTACGCAGGCTATTCGCTTTGTTGATGGTGTGAATAAAGGATTTTTGACTACAAGTTCTATTAAAATATTTGCTCTGGGTGCTTTTTCTTTCTGCATTGCTACTGCAACAGGATTGCTTTTTGCCAAAGCAATGAACCTTTTCCTGAAAGAGAAGATAAATCCGATGATAGGAGCATCAGGAGTAAGCGCTGTTCCAGATAGTGCACGCGTTGTTCATACTGTCGGTAGAAAATACGACAGCACCAATTTTCTGCTGATGCACGCAATGGCGCCCAATGTAGCCGGAGTAATCGGTTC
>JAIPJH010000134.1 GCA_021734245.1 Candidatus Cloacimonadota bacterium
CTTCATATATCTCCGGTCGGAGCATTCAAATATAATTCGCGAAATAAAAATTGTGTTCTTTTTCTAGAAGATGAAAGTAAACTTGGTTCTCGCTTATATTATGGTGAAGTCGGGTCACAAGAATACTATGATCAGGAAATCAATGATATCCTGCTTATTGATATCGATGAAATTGATGAGGACATGCATTTTACTACCTTACAGGCTCCCAGAGCAGAAGAAAATTCTGGAGATTCTATAAGCAATTACTTTAATTTTAAACAGATTAAAGATGTCATTGATATTGATGCAGACATTAAAGAACAGGAAGAAAGGAAAGAGCTTGTTTCTAGTTATATATTGTCTCCGTCCTTAGAAGATCAAATTGGAGATTTTTTCTATGATCTTGAACAACCTAAGCATAAATCTCGTCTGATAATCGGAAATTATGGAAGCGGTAAGTCTCACTTGGTAGGTTTTCTTGTCAGTCTTGTGGATAATCCTGAATTAGTGAAGCTTGTGCAAAGTGAAAAGATACAGAAATCAGTAGAAGCCATTGATAGAAAGTTTTTTCATGTTCAATTTGAATTGCAGTCGGGACAAGTTGAACTGCGTACTTGGTTTTATGGAAAAATACGGAATCAATTAAGCCGTAAATATGGTTTAGAAATACCGAATTTTGATAGAAACGAGAATTATGACGACAAAGAAAATGTTGCAAAGATTATTGAACTAATAAAAAAAGAAGACCCGACAGCCGGCTTATTAGTTGTGATAGATGAAGTATCTGATTTTCTTATGTCAAAACAGAAAGCTTCAATGAAATCTGATTTGCAGTTCATCAGGGTTCTGGGACAAATAAGTCAGGACCAGGATTTTGTTTTTATTGGCTCCATGCAGGAAGATATTTTCTCAAGTCCGCGTTTCAAAGATCTCGCTATGGAAGTTGGTCGAGTTGGAGAACGGTTCCAGCATATTATAATCCACAAGGAAGATGTAAGAAGAGTTATTAGTAATAGAATTGTTCCAAAAAATGAAAAGCAGCGTCATGTTTTAGAAGATCATCTGAGTAAGTTTGCTGAAAAAATCGAATCAGTTAGTGTAGACATGGAAGCTTATATTGATTTGTTTCCCCTGACTCCATTTCTTATTGATATGTTTTCTGAGCTGCCCTATTTTGAGAAGCGCGGGGTTATACAATTTGCTCTAACCGAAATAAAAAAGAATTTGACTAAATCTTTTCCTTTTTTTATAACCTTTGAGCGTATTTATGATCTGCTCATCGATAACCCAAATAAACGCAATTTGGAAGAAATTTATGAAATCAATAAAGTCATGGAAATTCTCATACAGAAAATACAGATGATGGAAAACAAATATCGTGAGAATGCTGTAAAAATTGCTAAGGCTGTTGCTGTATACGCTTTATGGGATAAGAATGAAACTGGTGTAAGGGCCGAAGAACTAGCTAATGAACTGCTGATGCTGCCGTCAAGTAAAAGTTTATCTGCTAAGGATTATGTATCTCTGGTAATAAAAAAAATCCGGGAAGTTACCGATGGTGAGTACATAAAAGCTAGGAAGACAGAAGGAAGCCAAGCACCGCATTTTTATTTTGAAACCAAAGTGGGCGTTGACCCGGAAGAAAAAATACAGCAGAAGGCTGCTGCAGTTTCTGATGAGGAAATAGAGGATGAAATTTTCAGACAGCTAAAGGAGCTTCTTGAATTGAATCTCAGCAGCAATGTACCTGATATATTTTTGGATGAGTGTTCATGGCCGAGTACGAAATCATTTAGAATGGGGCATATAATATTTGTGCGGCGAGGTAGTATAGTTCCCGAAATCAGTCAGAAAGATTATGCACTTCTTCTTATCTCTCCGTTTGCATCAGAATTTAAACAAAAAGTACATGACAGACAGATTGTTATTCATTTCCGTATTCCAGATCCGCAGAATGTTGAGTTGTTTAAAGAAGTAGTAGCTATTCGGAATATGATAAATAATAATTATCAGAAAACGACTATGGCAAAGAAGCTTGAACAGAGAATTGATGGGTTTAAGCAAGGATCTACTTTTCATACTGGTATACGGTACCGACTCGCTAAACTGCTGCTGAACTTTGCTGACTGCAGTTATAACGGAATTAAGAAACAAACAAAACAGCATCTTGGAAGAGAATCTGCTTCAGTACCCGAGATTATAGATTCGGTGAAAACTGCAATCCTTGATAAAGAATTTGCTGATTATTACTCAGGCCATCCGGTCTATCCTTCTGTAGTATCTTCTGCAACTATCGGTCAAACGTGTACTTCGGTTTGTCAGGATATTGCAGGAGGTAATTATACATCGATCAGTCGCTTGACCAGGCAGTTTCTAGATAAATTGCAATTATTGAATACCCAGGGGTATCCTGATTTTCAGAATTCTCAAATAGCATTGAATATTATGGATACGGTGAAGTCTAAAGGTGCAAAAGTAACTGATATAGAAAAAGATCTGGTTAAACCGTTTTCCTGTTCACCCTATGGGCTAGAAAGGGGAATCATTTATGTGTTCTTGATATTCTTTGTTGTGCAGGGAAAAATGTTCCTGCAGGAGAAGGGTGGAGGAAAATGGGATATCAATAATATTAAGGAGAAATTCAAATCAACAAAACAATTTGAAGCTCTTCATTATATCCGCATGAGTAAAGATATGAGCTTTGATTTTGCAGAGAGGCTTATGAATACCTTAGGATTGAATGGAGCGCAAATACGAGTTGATCAGGATCGTAATGCGGCTTTTAGTTCCTATAAACAGAAGATAGCAGATATTCTGGGAAAACTGGATGAACTGAATGAACTATATGAAAATCTAAAAACATATAGTTCTGTATATCTAGATATGAATGGCATTTCAGAACAGATGACAAAAATTTATGAAATCCAATGGTCTTCTTTGGATATTGGGAATTTTACAAAGTTCGGATCAATTGAAAACTTTAACAAATCTTTACCCAAAATTGAAATTCTGCTTAGGGAAATGCAGACTCTTAAAGACGGATTGAATGATTACAGTAAGTTTATTCATCCTGCATTAGAATATATGGAGCAGGCACTTCAGCTAGTGGATGAAAAACCTCTGCTGCAGGCAGAAACAAGCAAGATAGAAAAGCTGAATCAAATAAAACAGGACATAGTTGCTATCTGCGAAGATTATGATAAGTTTTCCGATACTTCACAGAGGAATCCTATAAAAGGTAAAATTACATCATTTATGCAGACATATAAATATGATGTCTATATTCCTGCCCATGAGAAGTATGTAGGCAAAGGAATTGATTGGACAATTCTGGATAACTTTCATCAGCATCCAATCTTTCTTAAACTAAAAAAATTATATGGTTTAAAGCACGTAAGCGGAGAAGGTAAATTCAATAGTAAAGTGGCAGCATGGCTGGAGCTGAAAAAATATAAATGCAGCAATAATAAGCTTGATAAGCAGCTGAATCACAGTACTTTCTGTCAGGAGTGCCTCTTTCCAAAAAATGCAAAGTATACGGAAATACAGGGAATTATTGAACATATAGAAGATGATCTCCAGCAGCTTTATAGCCAAGCAGAAAAAAATGTAATCAAACTAATACGTGAATATAGAGATAATATGCAGTACTTATCAGAGGATGATGCAAAGCAGATTGAAAAGATTCTTTCTGATAAGAAATTGCCGGATGAATATCCAGCTGAGCTCATACCTGCTATAGAAAACCTGCTGAAGGAAGTGGAGGTTATTGAAGTTTCATCTGATGATCTTATGGAAAACCTATTTCCAAATAATCAGGTGTTGACATTATCTGAAATTGAAAATGGGTTTACGAGTTTTATGAACTCGCTCCGAGATGAACATGATTCTCATGAAATTCGAATAAAGCTGAAATAGGAGTCAAAACGCACTATGAAAGAAAGTAAGCCGCTGAAAGAATTGCTGGATACAGTGAGACAAATAGAAGGATTCCCGATTGCAAAAGATGAAGATATTTTAGCGCTTTCAGAGCCTCCGTATTATACCGCATGTCCAAACCCGTATATCAATGATTTTATTGATGAATATGGAACTCCTTATGATGAAGACAGTGACAAATATCAGCGTGAACCGTTTGTCGGTGATGTAAGTGAAGGGAAAAATGACCCTATTTACAATGCTCATTCGTATCACACGAAAGTTCCTCATAAGGCTATCATGAAATATATCAAGCATTATACAGAACCGGGAGATATTGTTTTTGATGGTTTCTGCGGAACTGGCATGACTGGAGTTGCGGCCCAGATGCTGGATAGAAAAGCCATTCTTTCGGATTTATCACCCATAGCTACCTTCATTGCTCATAACTACAACAGTAAGGTTGATGTGAATGCCTTTGAAAATGAAGCTCGACGTATTTTATATGAAGTCGAAGAGGAATGCGGCTGGATGTATAAAACAGTCCATATTGATGGAAAAACAAAAGGAAGAATAAATTATACGGTTTGGTCTGATGTCTTCATTTGCCCGTTCTGCGGGGAAGAAATCATTTTCTATGATGCAGCTGTTGATAAAGAATCAGGTTCAGTATTGAAAGAATTTTCTTGTCCTGGATGCCAGGCACAGGTAAAGAAAACTGACTGTAAAAGGGCTGTTGAGCAAAAATATGATGATGCATTGCACGAAACTATAGAACAGGCAAAACAAGTCCCCGTACTGATTAACTACTCCATAGAAAAAAAGCGATATGAAAAACAGCCTGATGAACACGACTTCAAACTGATAGATAAGATTAATTCAAGCCCGATACCGTACTGGTTTCCTGCAGATAGGATGCCTTTTGGCTATAATACAGCACAACCTTTGAGATCTCATGGTATAACCCATGTGCACCACTTTTATACAAAGCGGAATTTGTGGGTGCTCGCTGCAGTTTGGGATAAGATTCAAAAAAGTAATAAAAAAATAAAGCATTATGTACAATTTGCTTTTGAACAGATTATATTAGGGTTTGCTAAAATTTCTAGATATGTCCCTACCCATTTCTCTCAAGTAAATCAATATCTTTCAGGAACATTATATATCGGTTCCCAAGTAGTTGAAGTGTCATTGGATTATATTATTAAAGGAAAGTTAAAACGTCTACCGAAAGCAATAATTGAGATTAATAGTCAAAAAGAAGATGCATTAATAACTACTCAATCAGCAACAAGTTTAAATAACATATCGATAAATTCTATAGATTACATTTTTACAGACCCGCCTTTCGGCGATAATCTCATGTACTCGGAGTTAAACTTTCTCTGGGAATCATGGCTCAAAGTGAAAACAAACAATTCCAGTGAAGCAATTGTGAATAAAACACAGAATAAAGGCTTAACAGAATATCATGATCTTATGTATG
>JAIPJH010000135.1 GCA_021734245.1 Candidatus Cloacimonadota bacterium
GACTATTCCACCCAAAATACTAATCTTGCTTTTGTATTTGCCTCTGATCGAGGCTACAGTACTCCTGATGATCCTTCATTGACTGGACTTCTTATCGACAATATCGTTGTTTATGATAATCAAAATCCTGAAGATACTCTCTATACTAACTATGGGAATGTTGATGTCAGGAGTTTACGAACAGGATATGGTGCCACTTCAAATTGGTTATCTTTGGAAAATAGCCCGGGGACAATAGAAGCAGGCGGAGATTATAATCTAACTATCAACTGTGATGCTGCCAATCTGACACCGGGAAATTATAGCAGCCAACTTAATATTGAACTCAGTGATGCCAGTAGCAGCGTCCAGGTTCTGCCTGTCAATTTTACTGTAACGGAAAATAATGAAAATATAATTAGTAATGATAAACCCGAAAATTTCACCCTTATGGGAAATTATCCCAATCCCTTTAATGCCAGTACAAAAATTAAATATTATTTACCTGAAGCCGGGAATGTAGAATTAATGATTTACAATCTGCAGGGTCAGAAAATCTATCAGGCTGAGGAACAATATAAAGGTAGTGGTTACAGAATGATGCACTGGAATGGAACCGATCTTAATGGACACAGCATAGGCACCGGAGTTTATATCTACAAAGTTCAGTTTGAAAATCAATCCTTTCAATCAGGCAAATTGCTTTTGATGAAATAATAGATTCGAAATTTAGGTGAGCAAAAATATAAGTTCAGGCTCTAGTCGTCCTGATCATGGGAATTACTTTTATATCTTTTAGGCCAAAAATGCTGGAGCCTGTCTTTGATGCGGGATTCCCGTCCCAATCGGGTTGGCTTGTAAAATTTTTGGGTTGGCATATCCTCGGGGAAATAGTGTTCATTGACAAAATGATCTTTATGGTCATGTGGATATTTATAATTTTTTCCGGACCCTTTTTTCTCCATGAGTTTTGTTGGAGCATTACGAAGATGGAGGGGGACATTGTGAGTACTATTTTTTTTGACTGCCTGTTTGGCTCTTTGGAGGGCCATGTAGGAAGCATTGCTTTTTGGAGAAGAGGCCAGGTAGGTTGTAACCTGAGATAAAATAATCTCGGCTTCCGGCATTCCAACGGAGTGAACAGCATTATAGCCATCCTGAGCGATCATCAAGGCTGAAGGATTGGCATTACCAATATCTTCACTTGCCAAAATTATTAAACGCCGGGCAATAAAAAGTGGATCCTCGCCTCCATCCAGCATAACGCACATCCAGTAAAGAGCAGCATCAGGATCACTACCTCGCACACTTTTTATAAATGCAGAAATCGTATCATAATGATAATCAGCTTTTTTATCATATAATCGGGTTCTGTCCTGAAGCGCTTCCTTCAAAATCGCACGAGTTATCTGTATTTTGCCGTCTTTTTCATCAGCCATATCAATAGCTGTTTCCAGAGCATTCAATAATTTGCGGGCATCTCCGCCAATTGAATTAATCAAAAAGTTTCTGGAATCGTCTTCAAAATTTATTTCCATTTCCTTCAGAATGATATCATTATGAAGAGCATTATCAAGAATAGATTCCAGATCCTGATCGCTGAGAGAATCCAATCGCAAAACCCGACAGCGGGAGAGCAAAGGTGCGATAACTTCAAAAGAAGGATTCTCAGTAGTTGCTCCTATTAAAATGATATTACCATTTTCAACAGCACGGAGAAGCGCGTCCTGCTGGGCTTTATTAAAGCGGTGAATTTCATCGATAAATAATATGGTTGCCTCACCTCTCTGATGTCGATTTTTGCCTATTTTGATAACTTTGCGAACATCCTTGACTCCGGATGCCACAGCATTGAGTTGATAAAATTTGGCATCAGAATGGTTGGCAATTATTCGAGCCAGGGTGGTTTTACCAGTTCCAGGAGGTCCCCATAGAATCATCGAAAAAATGCGACCGTGTTTAATACTTTTAGATAGAATCTTACCCGGGCCCGCTATATTGGTTTGCCCAATGAATCCATCCAGAGTATTAGGACGAATTCTATCAGCCAGAGGCTTAAGTTCCTTTTGTTTTTCCTTATCTGAAAAAATATCAACTTTTTTATTCATAGAACAAAAGTTATTAGTGTTTAATTGTAAATGCAAGTTGGGTTAACTGGGCTGTAAAAAATTATACAAAAATTTCAAGCAGGATTATTTATATATTTTAAGCGAAAAACATACCATTAATATTCTACATATAGAATAGTTGTTCAAAAATGCGTTATTAATTGTTGACAATATAAAATATATAATTTATATTAATGCGACTATTTAATATCCCGATTTCTTTGAGTTTGTAGAAAATTTTAGGTAAATTTGTCTCCGGTGTTAAGGTAAGTTTAATTAAAATAGGAGAAAGAGAAAATGGCAACAAAAATTGGAATCAATGGCTTCGGAAGAATCGGACGTGGTTTTTTGAGAATTCTGGAAGCCAGAGAAGAAACCGATCTTGAAGTCGTAGCAATCAATGATCTGGTTGGCGTTGATAATTTGGCCTATCTACTGAAATACGATTCTGTTCATGGCCGCTTTGACGGAACTGTCGAAGTTGACGGTAATGACATGATCGTTAATGGAAGAAAGATTGAAGTAACTTCCGAAACTGATCCTGCCAATTTAGGCTGGGATGAAAAAGATGTGGAAATTGTTATTGAATCTACCGGTGTTTTCAGAAAAAGAGATCAGATCGCCAAACATCTCGAAGCCGGTGCCAAAAGAGTTATCTTAACAGTACCTGCCAAAGACAAAATTGATGCTACAGTTGTTCTGGGCGTTAATGATGACGACCTTGATGCTGATGATGAAATCGTATCTAATGCTTCCTGTACAACAAACTGCCTGGCTCCTTTAGCCAAAGCATTGAATGATGAATTCGGTATTCAAAAAGGTCTGATTACCACAGTACACGGTTATACTGCAACTCAGGCTGTTCTTGATGCACCTGCCAGCAAAATTAGACGAGGACGTACAGCTGCTGAGAATATTATTCCAACTACTACTGGTGCTGCTATCGCCACAACCAAAGTACTTCCTGAACTGGAAGGAAAGATTGATGGTAAAGCATTGCGTGTACCTGTACCTAATGGTTCCTGTGTTGACGGTGTTTTTCTACTTGATGTTGAAGAAACAACAGTAGAAGACGTCAATGCTGCGCTCAAGAAAAAAGCTGAAGGCGAGATGAAAGGTATTCTTGGATATACAGAAGAAGAATTGGTATCCCGTGATATCATGGGCCAAAAAGAATCATCTCTTATCGACGCTAAAGCTACACAAATGGTCAACAAGAATATGGTTAAGATCATTTCCTGGTATGATAATGAATATAGTTATACAAATCGGGTTATTGATCTTGCTGAAAGAATGGTTGACATGCTGTAAAAATATCAAAGTCAGGGTGTGGTTTCGGCCACACCCTTTTTTACTGTCTGACACCCTTTGCACGCGTTCTCAAAGAAATCGGCCAAGCAAAGAAAGGGACTATAAGTGGAACAAATAAATTTTATCTTTGGTATTCATAATCATCAACCGACTGGCAACTTTGACTTTGTATTTGAATCAGCTTTTAATAAGAGCTATAAGCCTTTCATAGATACTCTGGAAAAATTTCCAGAAATTCATATTACGCTCCATTTCAGTGGTTGCCTGCTGGAATGGCTGGAAGATAATAAGCCTTCCTATATTGATAGAATTGCCCGTCTTGTTGAGAATGGAAATGTAGAAATTCTGTCAGGAGGCTTTTTTGAACCTGTTCTGGCAATGTTGCCTGACAGAGACAAAATCATTCAGATCGAAAAATTAAATCATTATATAGAAAAAAGATTTGGGTACAAACCCCGTGGTCTCTGGCTGACCGAAAGAGTTTGGGAACCAGGTTTGGCCAAACCTATTGCTCAGGCTGGTATAAAATATGTGACTGTTGACGATTATCATTTTCTTGGTGCTGGAATGCAGCAGGAGGAATTGGATGGGGCTTTTATTACAGAAGAACAGGGCTATCCGCTCTGGATATATCCAATTAACCAAAATCTAAGATATACCATACCTTTTGAAGATCCTCAGGATTCGATTGACTATCTTCGAAAATATGCCTCAGAGGATGAAAACAGATGTATTGTAATGGCCGATGATGGTGAAAAATTTGGCGTTTGGCCGGGAACTCATGATATTGTATTCAAAGAAAAATGGCTGGAGGAATTTTTTACAGCACTGCAGGATAATCAGGACTGGCTGAAAACTAAAACCTTTGCTGAATATTATGATAATCATGCTCCCAAGGGACGCATCTATCTGCCAACGGCTTCCTATTTTGAAATGAGCGAATGGTCATTGCCTGCTGAAGCAGGACAAAAATTTGAAGAATATGTTGATAAATTTGAAGATGAAGGTACTTTCGCCGATATAAAACCCTTTTTCAAAGGTGGTATGTGGAGAAATTTTCAGTACATTTATGATGAATCCAACTGGATGCAAAAGAAATATCTCCATCTTTCTAATAAACTGGAAGAACTTCGAGAAAAAAATCCTGAACTGGAAAATAATGAAAATTTCCAGAAGGCTCGTGAACATGTTTTAAGGGGAACCTGTAATTGTGCTTACTGGCATGGGCTTTTTGGTGGTTTATATTTACCCCATCTTAGACATGCTATTTACAGTGAATTGATCAAGGCCGCAAGAATCATTGATCAGGAATTGGATGAAAAGAAATTTCGAATAGAGACTACCGACCTAGACCGGGATGGACGCGATGAAATTTTGGTCACCAATACTGCTCAAGAACTATTTTTTGTTGTACGTCCTCATGATGGAGGCTACATTGAAGAATTTGATCTGACTGACAAATCATATAATGTCCTCAATACTTTGCGCCGTTATAAAGAAGGCTATCACAATAAAGTTAAAAAAGCAACAACTGAGACCAACAAAGGCGCCAGTATTCACGATTCAATTAGAGCAAAAGAAGAGGGCCTGGAAAAACTTCTAAATTACGATAATCAACCGCGCAAAACTCTGCACGACCATTTTATTTCAAGATCAGTGACATTGGAACAGTTTCAGAAGGGCAATTATTTCGAGGAAAGCGATTTTCTTAAGGCCAATTATGATTATGAAATTGACAAAAGACGCCGCAGTATTTTAATGAAACGAGATGGGTGGGTTAACTGGCAGCCTTTCGGGGTCGAAAAGCATCTCAAATTCACCCGCGCTAAAATTTTGGTCACCTATAAGCTGAAAAATAAAGGAGACGATAATAATAGTTTCCGTTTTGGACCAGAATTTAATT
>JAIPJH010000136.1 GCA_021734245.1 Candidatus Cloacimonadota bacterium
GGTTTTTTACCACAGGTCTTAATCAGGTATTTTGGATCGATAGTTTTGTATTCTGAATGACCAACAGCAAAAACTACTACATCAGAGCCCGGCAGGATCTTATCCAGATCACTGAAGATATCTTCTGTTTCCAATTCTGCCCAGTATTCCACATACTGATCATGACATTTCACATCTGCCCATTCCTCACGTAGTAGACGTACTAAAGTATAGGATGGAGAATGACGTGTATCACCAACATCTTCCAGATAAGAAACACCAAGCACACTAACCTTTACATCTCTCAGTTCGGGAATTTCCTCTTTGATCAAATCAACGGTATGGGTTGGCATGGTATCATTTATATTTACTGAATTTACTGCAATAGCCAGACTATCATCAATCTCAAAAACATCTTTCATGGCCCAGTTGGCTAGCACCGGATCTTTAGTAAGGCAGTAACCTCCAACTCCCAGGCTGGGACGCAGCAGGTTGTCATGAGTACCTTTTCTTTTGCGGATGGCATCTCTTACTTTGAATAGATCCACTCCTATCTTTTCAGCAAATCTGGCCCATTCCAGGGTAAGAGCTATATTGGTGGCTCGATAGGAATTTTCCATAACCTTGGCCATTTCGGATGCATTGGTATTTTCCAGTTCTGTGAGTGGATAATTTTCCACATCCAGCACATTGCTGAGAAATTCTCGAGCCAGCTTTTTACTTTTGGCATTCACACCGGAAAATACACGCCAGAAATCACGAATAGAACTGACATATTTTGCGCCCGGCATCACGCGCTCATAAGAATGTGCAACTAAGGCAGGATTTTTATCTACATCGATACCACGTTTTTTTAATTCCTCTTCAATGATCGGTTTTACGATCCTTTCACTGGTTCCTGGAGGAACTGTAGTTTCTACCAGAACTAGGCATTCCGGTCGAATATGCTGTCCCAGAGTTCGCATGCCATCTCGAAAATGAGTAATATCACAATAACCTTTTTCTGCTTCTCCAAAGGCTGGTTTGGTAGCATCCAGTTGAATATCCACAACCACAATATCTGCCACTTCATAAGCGACATCGTGCCAAGTTGCCCGAAAATTCTGCTTCTGATTTACACAGCGTTCAAATAATTCCGGTACTTCCGGATCGGAAGAGCTGACAGGCGGTTCGCCAGTATTGATGACCGGAACTTTCCAGAAGGAGCGTTTGGAAGGTCTTTGATGTCCGTGTACATAATAAATCGGTTGTCCGTTTTCATCTGTAGCATCAGCGATCACGATGGCCATAACGCAGCCGACAAAGCCCATGCCCTGCACGGTGACAATTTTCCTTCCCAGCTTGCGCTGTTCTTCTGTTATGCGAATTATCTCTTCGCGTTCAAATTTTGATTCTTCCTGTGTTGGCAGCAGATATTCTGTACCATCCGGTGATAATGAAAAGTTTGGCATAAAAACTCCTTTTATATGCTTTAAATGGTTTTGGGTTTTAGGTATAAGGTATTTATCGTGAGAGAATAGATTGCTTCGCAGTAGATTGTTTGAGAGAAACACTCGCAATGACGGGAAAAAACCCCTCTGTCGACAAGTCGACTTCTCCCCTTTCCGGCTCCGTTCTACTACGCCGCGACAAGTCGAAGGGGAGCTTAAAAAGGATGATGAGAAAAAACATGCTCATGTTGATCCCGAAAGCTTCCGGGATCCTTGGCAAACGACGAAACATGAAGGTATCTTACTTACTTTTTCAAGGCACTCTTATGTCATACTGAGTGATCAATTTATTGCTCGTATCGAAGTATCAAGTATACGTCTTGTTTCACTTCTATTTTTACAATTCTTGTTCTTTCACGACCCTTCGATCCTTCAAGAAGCTCAGGACAGGTCACTCTGGGTGACAATTATTATTATTTCTTCCTTCGTCGATAGCCTTTGTAAGATTACCTCAGGATGACGGCATTATTTCTTATCTTCGTCATATTTCAGCTCATAGAGCTGAAATATGCCCCTTCCCTACTCCTTTCACGATGCAGCCCAGTTCTTTGAACTTCTTGATCTTATCATCGCACAGGAAGTTGGAACAATCAACTATGAGCGGTTTTTTACCACAGGTTTCTATCAGGTATTTTGGATCGATAGTTTTGTATTCTGAATGACCAACAGCAAAAATTACTACGTCAGAGCCCGGCAGAATTTTGTCCAGATCATTAAAGATATCTTCTGTTTCCAGTTCTGCCCAGTATTCCACATATTGATCATGGCATTTCACATCTGCCCATTCCTCACGTAGCAAACGAACTAAAGTATAAGATGGAGAATGTCTTGTATCACCTACATCTTCCAGATAAGAAACACCCAGAACAGATATTTTAACATCTCTCAGTTCCGGAATTTCCTCTTTGATCAAATCCACGGTATGGGTTGGCATGGTATCATTTATATTTACTGAATTTACTGCAATTGCCAGGCTATCATCAATCTCAAAAACATCTTTCATGGCCCAGTTGGCTAGAACAGGATCTTTAGTAAGACAATAACCTCCAACTCCCAGACTGGGTCGCAGCAAGTTGTCATGAGTACCTTTTCTTTTGCGGATAGCATCACGTACTTTGAACAGATCAACTCCGATTTTCTCAGCAAACCTGGCCCATTCCAGAGTTAAAGCAATATTTGTAGCGCGATAAGAATTTTCCATAACCTTAGCCATTTCAGAAGCATTGGTGTTTTCCAGTTCTGTAAGAGGATAATTTTCCACATTCAGTACATTGCTGAGAAATTCTCGAGCCAGCTGTTTGCTCATATCATTCACTCCGGAAAAAACCCGCCAGAAATCACGAATAGAGCTGACATATTTTGCTCCCGGCATCACCCTTTCGTAGGAATGAGCAACAAGAGCAGGATTTTTTTTAACATCTATTCCACGTTTAACGAATTCTTCTTCGATAATCGGTTTTACGATTCGTTCACTGGTTCCAGGAGGAACTGTAGTTTCTACCAGAACCAGACATTCCGGACGAATATGCTGTCCCAGAGTTCGCATGCCATCACGGAAATGTGTAATATCACAGTAACCCTTTTCAGCTTCGCCAAAAGCGGGTTTAGTGGCATCCAGTTGAATATCTACAACCACAACATCAGCAACTTCATAGGCTACATCGTGCCAAGTTGCTCTGAAATTATGCTTCTGATTTACACAGCGTTCAAATAATTCCGGTACTTCCGGATCGGAAGAACTTACAGGCGGCACTCCGGTATTAATGACAGGAACTTTCCAGAAAGAGCGTTTGGAAGGTCTTTGATGTCCATGAACATAATAAATCGGCTCTCCATTTTCGTCTGTAGCATCAGCTACCACAACAGCCATCACGCAGCCGACAAAGCCCATGCCCTGCACGGTTACAATCTTTCTTCCCAGTTTACGCTGTTCTTCCGTTATCCGCAGTACTTCTTCGCGTTCAAATTTTGATTCTTCCTGTGTTGGCAGCAGATATTCTGTACCATCCGGTGATAATGAAAAGTTAGGCATAAAGGCTCCTTTTATTTAATATAATTTGTACTGGGGTTTAGGTGCATGGTATTTGGTTTTTTTAAGTTAGATGAAAGAATGAGATTGTTTCGTCGCTATGATTCTCGCAAGGATACAATGAAATACGTCATGTTGAAGTAAACCCACGATTGTTTTGACGAAACATGAGACATTATCCTTCGTCAATCTTCTGTGAAAGAATTCCTCAGGATGACGGGAAACCAAACTCAATTTTCAAATCTTTGATCATCATTTCAAGATTTTTCTCAAGTTCATAATTTATCGGAATTCCTCTTTCTCGAACTTCCTGCTCTTTGAGATATTCCTTTTCTCCCGCAACAAATATTTTTGTTTTATCTTTTCTAATTTTACTATTTTGTATCTGTTTTAGAATATCAGTTGTGATCTCTTTAAAACGCTTGATTTCAATAAATTTCTCTATATCTATTGCCAGAAAGAAATGTCCAAGTTTATAGGGAACTCGCTTATCACCATCCCAACCATGAAGTCCATGCAGATATGAACCATTTTGCAGAGCAGCACAAAGAATTTCAACCATCACAACTAAGCCAAATCCTTTATGTCCACCTGACACCTCTTCTGTTCCACCTAAACCAACCAGAGCAGCTTTCTTGGCAATCAGGTCTACAAGAAGTTTTTGTGTATCTGTATAAGGTTTTCCCCCACTATCTATTGCCCATTCTTTGGGAGTAGATTTTCCTTCTCTTCCTAAAACTTCGATCTTACCTCTTTGGGTAATGGAAGTGGCAGCATCATAAATAAAGGAATATGGTAGATTGGTAGGACAACCGAAAGCTATGGGATTTGTACCCAGCATCGGACTTGTACCAAACAGAGGAGCAATAGAAGGTCGGGCATTGGTAAAAGTAATTCCAATCATATTCTTTTTTGCAGCTTGACGACAATAGTAACCACAGATTCCATAGTGTGTGGAATTACGAACTGCAACAATCCCAACACCAAATTCTGCAGCTTTATCCATCGCCTTGTTCATGGCTCTGTGACTTATCACATGGCCCATACCATGATTTCCATCCCAGACAGTTGTGGCTTTTTCATCTTTGACTACTTCAATCTTAGTATTAACATTCTGAATTCCAGCTTTGATGCGATCATAGTACATCTTAAGTCGTCCCACACCATGAGATTCAATGCCGCTCAAATCTGATGTGATTAAAACATCAGCACATATTTTTGCTTCAGATTTTGGTACTCCAAGTTTACAAAAAACCTGAACCATCAAGTTATAAATTTTTTCTACCGGAATGTATTTCATATTGTTCTTTTCCTTCTATACATTGCTTCGAATTAAATATAGTTAAAATTTCCATTTTTAATCTTATTTTAGTAATTAAGAAATAATTTTTCAAGAAATTGATCAAATCTATCTTTATGAATAATTAAGAAAAAAATCTATGTCTCGCTTGCTAAATGGAAATTTATGATTAGGATTAAAACCTATAAGTAAGATTCACATATAGTCCATCATAATTCGGTGCTATATTGATAATTGCTTTAGATGAAGATCTATCTTCTTTTTGTTTTGGAGTATCTAACCCAAGTTTCGGGAAAAAACATCCAAAACCACAAAAATAATGAGCTAAGTGCTTGAAAAATAGAACAAATTCTTCTGGAAATGGCGAAAAAGTGCCCAAAAAATATTTGTCAAGAAATGTGTTGACCGGCTGCGAT
>JAIPJH010000137.1 GCA_021734245.1 Candidatus Cloacimonadota bacterium
GAAAAATGGATTACTGGTAAAAAGTATTTTATAATGGACGAGTATTATGAATCAAAGAAAGAAAATAACAAATAACTAATCAAGAAAATTGCGTGAAATCCAATATGAGGAATTTACACACAAATTTGGACTTGACTTTCCGCTTCTTTTTCTGCCTTTTGTTTGGCAAATTCTTCTTCCTGTTTTTTCAGAACTTTTTCTGCTACTTTAGGATAGTATTGGCGCATACAATCCGGGCAAATTCCATGGCTGAACTGGGCGTCGCTATGTTCGGCAATATAATGTTCCACACCTTTCCAATAACCGGAATCATCTCTGATCTTTTTACAATGAGAGCAAATAGGCAGTAGACCGGAAAGCGTTTGAATTTCATGTAGTGCTTTCTGAAGTTTTTCGATAAGCATTTTTTGTTTATCGCTGACCAGTTTCAAGCTGACATGAGCTTTTACCCGAGCCAGAAGTTCGGGAGTGTTGAAAGGTTTGGTGAGATAATCTTTTCCGCCTGCTTCAAAGCCTTTTACAATACTTTCTTTATCGGTAACCGCAGTAAGAAAAATGACAGGAATTTCTTTTTTTACATCATCTTCCTGCAGTTTTATACAAACTTCAAAACCATTCATTGCCGGCATCATAATATCCAATAAAATCAAATCGGGAGGATTTTCTTCTATTTTTTGCAAAGCTTCAGCACCGCTGGCTGCTGTAATTGTTTCATATTGATTCTTTTCTAATATTTTTTTGGCAATCATCACATTGATCGGTTCATCATCCACAACCATTATCTTCGGTGTTTTTGTATCGCTTTCCAGGATAGTTGGAATCTGTTTTTTATCTTTCATAATTCTCTCCTTAAACTTCCAATGGTAAACCAAGCTCAGACAGATATTCTGTAAATTCTTTTTTTGTGCTCACGAAAATACCATCCAATTGTTTCAGTAAATTTTCCACATCAATTTTACTAATCATGCATTTCTCCAAATTCATAATTCATTTATCATTATTTAAGTTTTTTAGTATGCAATAAGTTGTCCATTTAAATATGAAAATTGCTTAAATTGATGTTAATCAATAGAATTCCTCGACGCTTGCGTCGGGGTTTTCCAAATTTTCTCCCCTGTTTGAGGGGAGATGCCGAAGGCAGAGGGGTAAATAATGAAAATTCGATTTTCAGCTTGCTGAAATAAATTTAGCGAAATACACCTTGGCTTTGCCACGGTGATAGTCAAATTTAAAAATTTTCTTTATTGATTTAAGTGCAAAATTTATAGATGATGACGATCAGGAATGTTTGCATGGATTAATTTCAATTCTTAGTAGGCTTACAAACGACTTGTGTCCTTTATGATACAATATAGAACTTTGACATTTTGTAGTAAATTTTATTTTTAGTTGACGAATGAATATTACATTTTGCAATATAGCCAAGGGAGGAAGAGTAGATGAAATTTAAATGCTCTAAATGCGGTAATACTTCATTCAGACGTGTTCGACGTGCTCCCTGGCAAAGGCATATTCCTGGCCTAAAGAAGTACGAATGCTCTTCATGTTATACCACGGTCTACAAAATTTTCGGTATTCCAATTTATTACACTCGTTACTAATAAAAATCAGATTGGGACAGTAAATTATGTGATTTGTGTCTTATATGACACAAAAATAGCATAAGCAAAACTTCAACAAAACAGCAGAAACAAATTTTATTTCTATATTTTATAATAAGTTACACTGATTTTTACAGTTAATTATTCCATTTGGCACCAAAATTTCATTACATCTTTTTAATCTGTAAAAAAAAAATGAAGGTCGGAGGTCTTTGCTGTATAGTCAACCCTCTCTCTTCCTATCGGTGGAGACTTCCTCGACCTTTTTTTTAATCAATAGAATTCCTCGACGCTTGCGTCGGGGTTTTCCGAAATTTCTCCCCTGTTCGAGGGGAGATGCCGAAGGTAGAGGGGTAAATAATGAAAATTCGATTTTCAGTTTGCTGAAATAAATTTAGCGAAATACACCTTGGCTCTGCCACGGTGATAGTCAAATTTAAGAATTTTCTTTAATTTTATTATTTGACCTTTTGAAGCAAAACTGAATTTTAGAAGTTAAATTATTAAAATTAAATTGGAGATTAGAAATTGGAAAAAATAAACTGGTATCAATTGAAAGCAGATGAAATTTTTGAGAAACTATCTTCTTCCCCAAAAGGATTAAATTCTGAAGATGCTGCCAAAAGAAAAGAAGAATACGGAAAAAACGAGTTAACTACAAGTAAAAAACAATCACCAGTCATTAAGTTTTTACTACAATTTAGAGATGTATTTATGATTGTTCTAATGGTAGCAGCAGGACTGTCATTTTTTATCAAAAGTTATCGTGATGGCTTTATCATGCTTATTATTGCCATCATCAATGCCGTCATCGGATTTCTGCAGGAATATAAGGCAGAAAAAATAATGGAGTCACTCAAAAAACTGGTGCAGTCTCCTTCCAAAGTGTTGCGCAATGGAGAATTCAAAGAGATTCATCAAAGTGAATTGGTACCGGGAGATATCATTAGTCTGGATGAAGGAGATAAAGTACCGGCAGATATTCGCATTATTGAGTCGTTCAATTTACGAACAAATGATGTTTCTCTTACGGGAGAATCGATGCCGCAGGACAAACACAGCAATGTTATCAAGGAAGAATGTGGCTTGGCAGATCGGGATAATATGGTGTATCTGGGAACAACTGTAGCCGCCGGAAATGCAAAGGGAATTGTAACAGCTACGGGAATGAATACAGAAATGGGAAAGATTGCAAATCTTACACAGGAAGAAGAAAAATCTCGTTCTCCTTTGCAGATCGAATTGCAGAGTGTGGCAAATCGACTCACCTTTTTTGCTATTATTATTGCCATGTTCTTATTTATAGGCAGTGCACTGCAAGGGCTGGGAATTAATTTTGCCCTGATTTATGCTTTGGGAATTGCTGTTGCTGTAGTTCCGCAAGCTCTTCCCATGCAAATCACCGTTGCCCTTACGCAAGGCGTAAACCGGTTGGCTAAGGAAAATGCTGTTGTAAAAAAATTGTCTTCAGTAGAAACACTTGGCTCCACCGACGTGATCTGCACCGATAAAACCGGAACTTTGACTAAGAACGAAATGACGGTGAAAGAACTGTGGTTTTCAGACGCATTTTACAAGATCACAGGTTTGGGTTATAAACCGGAAGGTTCCATTCAAAATGAAGCAGGTAATGAGCTCTCACAAAAGCAGATTCAGGAGTTGGAAGTGATGCTGGATTCTGCTACGATGGCTTCCAATGCTACAATTCATCCACCCGACGAAAACCACGATAACTGGTATCCGATCGGTGATCCGACCGAAGCTGCTCTCATTACGCTCTCCTCCAAATTGAGAACGTATTCCCCAAAAGAAGACGAAGAAAATCCTGAACTACACGAATTCAGTTTTGATTCTGTACGCAAAAGAATGAGCTCTATCCGTCAGTTTGGTGAAGAAAAATTTCTGACGATGAAAGGAGCAACAGACAGCATTTTATCGATCAGCAAGCATATCTGGAAACATGGAAAAAAAGAAATAATCAGCGAAGCAGATAAGAAGAAAATAGAGCAGATCAATGAGTCATATTCCAGGCAGGCAATGCGTGTTATTGCCATTGCTCATCGCAAACTGGAAAAGAATGAGAAAGATTTTATACTGGAAGATATCGAAAAAGATGTGATTTTTTTGGGTCTTGTAGCAATGACCGATCCACCAAAACAAGGTGTAAAAGAAGCAATAGACAAAGCTCACGAAGCTCATATCAGCACGTTCATCATGACCGGTGATCATGCCATCACTGCGCAGGCAATCGGGAAAGAAATAAATCTTTCAGCTGTTGGTGAAGATGTGCCTGTGGTTACCGGTAAAGAATTCACCGATCTTTCTGATGAAGAATTGAATAAAATAATGATAGAGAATGATTCACTCATCTTCAGTCGGGTTTCACCCGAAGATAAACTTCGTATTGTAAAACTTCTGAAGAACCAGGATAAGATAGTAGCAGTTACAGGCGATGGAGTAAACGACGCACCAGCTCTGAAAAGTGCTCACATCGGCGTTGCCATGGGTCAGATGGGAACAGACGTTTCCAAGCAGGCAGCGGAATTGGTTTTGCTGGACGACAGCTTTCCAACTCTGGTCAAGGCGATCCGCGAAGGCAGGATTATTTACAATAATCTGCGGAAAACTGTGCTGGCTTCCCTCACCAGTAACGGTGCAGAATTAACTGTTGTTTTATTAGGCTTGTTGGGAGTTACATTATTCAACTGGCCGATCCCGATTCTGGCAATTCAAATTTTAGCGATAGACCTTTTTGCAGAGATTTTACCTTTGACCGCATTAACTTTCGATCCTGGTTCCAAGGAATTGATGAGTTCGCCACCACGCAGCCGAACAGATCATATCATCAACAAACGGTCTTCTTCAGAGATCATTTTTCTTGGCTTACTGATGGGACTTTTAGCATTTATGAATTTCGGATTATTCATTAAGAGAATGGGAATAGAACTGACTTCAGATCACATTTTATATGCCAGAGCAACAACGATATGCTACACCACGATCGCTTTTACACAATTCATCAATATCATGTCTCGCCGGTATGAACTGAAAACGATCTTCTCACGAAATTTCTTCAGCAATCCCAAAATTCTTTATTCCATTTTGTTTTCAATTTCTATCTGCCTGATTGCTATTTATACTCCTGGTTTCAATGATTTTTTATCTTTTGCTCCACTTCGTATGAGTGATTGGATTTCGATTTTAGCTGCATCAGCGATATTCCTGATAGCTCATGAGATAATAAAAATTTTAAAGAATAGTAAAATATCTGAGAATAAGGAACAGGTTTAAGAAAGAATTTATCAATTTTAATCAATAGAATTCCTCGACGCTTGCGTCGGGGTTTTCCGAAATTTCTCCCCTGTTTGAGGGGAGATGCCGAAGGCAGAGGGGTAAATAATGAAAATTCGATTTTCAGCTTGCTGAAATAAATTTAGCGAAATAC
This sequence comes from Candidatus Cloacimonadota bacterium, assembly GCA_021734245.1. NCBI lineage: Bacteria > Pseudomonadati > Candidatus Cloacimonadota > Candidatus Cloacimonadota bacterium. The sequence continues at coordinate 5,047 of JAIPJH010000137.1, forward strand.
ACCTTGGCT